>JAEYOB010000061.1 GCA_023412175.1 Pseudomonadota bacterium
CCCAGCTGGGCCCCACCGCCGGCATGCCCATGCCCGGCGAGGCGGCCCTGAAGCCCTACACGGGCGGCCTGCCGATCAACACCTTCCCGTTCTTCGGCCGCCACGCGGTGAGCGTCGGCATCTCCGGCGAGGGCGACCCGGAGGTGGAGACACACCGGCGCCTGGATGCCAAGGCTGGCCTCTACAGCCGCATCTCGCTGAAGGACGGCCGACTGATTGGCGTGTGCACGGTGGGCATGGCCATCGACGCCGGGGTGATGTGGCAGCTCATCAGCCGCCGCGTCGATCTGGCGCCGGTGAAGGAGGCGTTCGTAACGGCGCCGCTCGACACCGGCCGGACGCTGATGTCGCGGCTGTGGCGCTGAGGGGAGGACAGGGCATGTCGAGCTACGAGACCATCGCCTTCCGCGCGCAGGACTGCGACGGCTGCATGAAGTGCGTCACCGCATGCGCGCAGGCCAAATCAGGCACCAGCGATCCCGCGCAGTCCCGCATTCAGATCCTCGGCAATGCCGAAGGCTGGGACTTGGCGCTATGCCGCCAGTGCGCTGATCCCAAGTGCGTGTCCAACTGCCCCGCCGCCGCGTTGGCCAAGGACAGCGGAACCGGCGTGATCGCGTGGGACGCCGAGCAGTGCGTCAACTGCCTGCTGTGCACGGTGGGCTGCGCCTACGCCGGCATCACCTACGACGCGCAGGTCGGTCACGTGTCCAAGTGCGACCTGTGCGACGGCGATCCGGCCTGTGTGAAGGCCTGCCCGACCGGCGCGCTGACGCTCAACACCGCGGCGCGCATCCACCGGCGGGTCGCGGAGAAGGAGGATCTGTTCGCCCCCGGCCTGTCGGCCTGCCAGGGCTGCAATTCCGAGCTGCTGATCCGCCACACGCTGCGCCACGTCGGCCCGAACACCGTGGTGGCGACGCCGCCCGGCTGCATCCCCGGTATGGGCACGGTCGGCTACAACGGGCGGACGGGCACCAAGGTGCCGGTCTTCCACCCGCTGCTGACCAACACCGCGTCGATGCTCACGGGCATCAAGCGCTATTACAAGCGGGTCGGCCGCGACGACGTGCAGGTGCTGGCGCTGGCCGGCGATGGCGGTTCGTCGGATGCCGGGTTCCAGTCGCTGTCGGGTGCTGCCGAGCGCGACGAGCCGATGCTGTACGTCTGCGTCGACAACGAAGGCTACATGAACACCGGCATGCAGGCGTCCTCGGCCACGACCTACGGCTCCTGGACCTCGACGACACCGGTCGGCGAGCAGATGAAGGGCAAGTCCACCGAGGCGAAGAACCTGCCGCTGGTGATGATGATGCACAACTGCTCCTACGTCGCCACCGCCGCCACGGCGTTCCTAGAAGACTTCTACGAGAAGCTCGACAAGGCCATCGAAATGTCGAAGACCGGCATGGCCTATCTGCACGTCTTCGCGCCCTGCCCGACGGGTTGGCGCTTCGGATCCGACCGCACCACCGATGTCTGCCGCCTCGCCGTCGAGACCAACTTCTTCGCGCTGTGGGAGTACACGCCGGACGATGGCCTGCGCTTCACCCGCCCGGTATCCCGGCCGCGGCCGGTGCGCGAGTACCTGACCGGCATCGGCAAGTACAGGCATCTCGACGAGAAGCAGGCTCAGCACATCCAGGCCACGGTCGAGCGCAAGGTCGAGCAACTGCGCCGCTTCGAACGTTCCGGCACCTGACATCAGCCGGCTAAAGACAAAAAGACAGGGGAAACCGCCATGTCCGTAACGACCGCCGACTACATGTTCGCGCCCGAGATCGAGACGATGCCGCGTCACAAGCTGGCCGAACTCCAGCTCAAGCGCCTGCAGCAGACGGTGCGCTGCGCCTACAAGAACGTGCCGCACTACAGACGCGCGTTCGACGCGGCGGGCGTGGTGCCGGACGACTTGCGCACACTGGAGGATTTGGCGAAGTTTCCGTTCACGGTGAAGACAGACTTGCGCGACAACTATCCCTTCGAGCTGTTCGCCGTGCCGAGGAACGAGGTGATCCGGCTGCACGCCTCCTCGGGCACCACGGGCAAGCCAACGGTGGTCGGCTACACGGCAGGCGATCTGGACACCTGGGCGCACCTGACCGCACGCTCGCTGGCCTCGGCCGGAGCCCGGCCCGGCAATCTCATCCACAATGCCTATGGGTACGGCCTGTTCACCGGCGGCCTCGGCATGCACTCCGGCGCCGAGCGGCTGGGCTGCACGGTGGTGCCGATGTCCGGCGGCAACACCGAGCGGCAGATCGTGCTGATCAAAGACTTCGGCGCGCAGATTCTCTGCGCCACGCCGTCCTACGCGCTCAACATCGCCGAGGTGGCGGAAAAGGAGGGCGTGGACTTCAAGAGCTTGCCGCTGAAGATCGCCATCTGCGGTGCCGAGCCCTGGTCGGAGGCCATGCGCAAGGAACTGGACGAACGCTTGGGTGTGCGTGCCCACGATATCTACGGCCTGTCGGAGATCATGGGCCCGGGCGTCGCCGTGGAGTGCCAGGAGCGCGACGGCCTGCACGGCTGGGAGGACCATTTCCTGTTCGAGATCGTCGATCCCGAGACCCTGAAGCCCATGCCGATGGGCGAGGCGGGCGAGCTGGTCATCACCACGCTGACCAAGCAGGCGCTGCCGATGATCCGCTACCGCACGCGCGACATCACGCGCCTGTCGGTCGAGCCGTGCTCGTGCGGGCGCACCCACGTGCGCATCCTGCGCGTCACCGGGCGCAACGACGACATGCTCATCATCCGCGGCGTCAACGTCTACCCGTCGCAGGTGGAGGCGGTGCTGGTGGGCTTCCCCAACATCGCGCCGCACTACCAGCTGGTCATCCAGCGCGAGGGCATGCTGGACACCATGACGGTCGAGGTGGAAGCCGAAACCGGCCTTGCCATCGGCCAGGACGCCTACGAGCACATCGCCCGCCAAGTGCAGCACCACATCAAGTCGATCATCGGCGTGACCTGCCGCGTGGTGGTGCTGGCGCCGGGCGAGCTGCCGCGCTCGCAGGGCAAGGCGATCCGCGTGCGCGACCTGCGGAAGAAAGCCGGGCCGGCGTGACGGTCAGGCGACCCGCCTGGAGGCCGGCGCGCGACGGCCCCGGCGCGGCGCCGCATCGCAGGCCGCCCGGTTCTCCCCGCGGTGTCGCGCCTTCGGGGTTTTGTGACGACGGCTCTCGTTAGCCTTGTCCAGCATCCTGTCAGGCGCCACGGCCAACTGGACCCTTAGCGACATGAGGAACTGGACCTCCTTCTGGAGAGGGAGGTCAGCATGTTGGGACCGGAGGAGAGCGTTTCGCTGCGGATGAACGATCCGCGGAGGGACGTGATGAGGACGCCGGA
>JAEYOB010000080.1 GCA_023412175.1 Pseudomonadota bacterium
GGGCAGTTCTGGGTGACGTTCGATGCGGCGGGCTATGACGGCTGGCAGTACCGGGTGTTCGACGCGGCGGGGCGGGCTCTGACCCGCAGCCCGGAGGAGTTCGCGGCGGAGGAGGGACAAAAATGAAGCAGGCGACGACCACGCTGACCGTCGGGACCAGCGGCCAGGGCCTTGTGGAGATCACGCAGCCCGTCGCCCGCTGGCTGGGCGGCGCCGGCATCGGCACGGGGCTGCTGACGCTGTTCTGCCGGCACACCTCGGCGTCGCTGGTCATCCAGGAGAACGCGGACCCCGACGTGCGCACCGACCTGGAACGCTTCTTCAAGCGTCTGGTCGCGGAGGACCCGTCGCTCTACGACCACACGATGGAGGGGCCGGACGATATGCCGGCCCACATCCGTGCGGCGCTGACGGCGGTGCAGCTTTCCATTCCCGTCACGGACGGGCGGATGGCGCTCGGCACGTGGCAGGGCATCCACCTGTTCGAGCACCGCGCCCGGCCGCATGCGCGGGAGGTCGTGCTGCATGTGATCGGGGAGTAGGCCGGGGGCCGCGCCTCACCCCGCCGTCGTCGCCACGCCCGACGCCTGCCGCAGCCGCTCCAGCAGGGACTTGGTGGCGAAGCCGTCCGCCGCCGTGCCGATGGACTTCTGGAAGCGGCGCACCGCGTTGCGCGTGTTGGCGCCGACGATGCCGTCCGCCGTGCCGGGCTCGAAGCCCATTGCCGCCAGACGCTGCTGCAACTCCATGCGCTCGTCCTTGCTCAGCGCCTGCTCGTGGCGCGGCCAGGAGCCCTGCACGCCGGGCCGGCCGGCCATGCGGTCGGACAGCAGCGCCACCGCCAGCGCATAGCTGGTGGACGGGTTGTAGCGCATGATGGCGCGGAAGTTGTCGCGCGCCAGGAAGGCCGGCCCGCCCGCCCCGGCCAGCAGCAGCACCGAGGCGTTGCCGTCGCCGGCCAGTTCGGTGCCGTCCAGCGGGCGCACGCCGAGGCGCCGCCACTCCGACACCGGCTTCGACACCGTCAGCTCGGCCTGCTCGTAGGGGAAGTCGGCGGGCAGGGTGACCTCCTCGCCCCAGCGCTCGCCGGTGCGCCAGCCGTTGGCCTGCACGAACTTGGCGGTCGAGCCGAAGACGTCCGGCAGGCTGCCCCAGATGTCGCGCCGGCCGTCGCCGTCCTCGTCGATGGCGTGCTTGAGGAAGATGGTCGGCATGAACTGCGTCATGCCCATGGCGCCGGCCCAGGAGCCGCTCATGCGCTCCGGCGCGATGTCGCCGCTGTCGAGGATCTTCAGCGCCGCCAGCAGCTCGGCGCGGAAATAGGTGGCGCGCCGGCCCTCGTAGGCCAGCGTGGTCAGCGCATCCACCACCGGGAAACCGCCGGTCTCGCGCCCGTAGTCGGTCTCGATGCCCCAGAACGCCACCAGGATCTCCGTCGGCACGCCGGAGCGCTGCGAGACGCCGCGGAGCAGCGCCTGGTTCTGCTGGATCTTCTCCCGCCCATTGCGCACGCGCAGGTCGGACACCGCGCTGTCCAGGTACTGCCAGGGCTGGCGGGTGAATTCCGGCTGGCTCGAATCCAGCTCGCGCACGCGGTCGCGCAGCCGGACGTCGGCGAAGGCGCGGTCGAAGGTGGCCGGGCGGATGCCCTGGCCCAGCGCCTCGGTGCGCAGCCCGGCCAGCCATTCCTGGAAGCTCTGCCGCGGCTGTTCGGCGGGCGCGGCGGCGACGGTGTCGGTCGGAATGCCGGTGGTGGCGGTGACGGGCGTTGCGTTGCTGGTCTGGCAGCCGGCGAGGACCGTGGCGGCGAGCAGGACGCGGAGGTGATGCTTCATGGACGGGGCACGCTGGAAGGGACCGGGGAAGGGTGCCCGCGCAAGGTAGGCGCGCAGGCCGCCGGGCTCAACCGCCAAAGTGCCCGGAGCCTTGGGAAACCTCATCCCGCACCGTGAACAAATCTTGAACGAAGAGGGGCGGAAACCCATATCTAGAGCCGTTCCAAGACCATCTGTGACCAATGCGGGGGCGGCCCGGGGAGCCGGCTCCGGGAGGAGTGTCATGCCTTACTTTCCCACCATCGAGCTGACGCCGCAGGTGTCCATGCTGCTGGCGCGCGGCGCCTTGCAGTTGAGCCCCGGCCAGTGGGTGCGGGGCGAGAAGGGCCGCGGCCGCTACCTGCGCACCGATCCGCGCACGGGCGTGACCTACATCAGTTGGGTGCGCCCGAGCGACGACTGGAAGACGGCGGCCGACCGCTTCCACCGCGCCTGCCGCAAGGGCTTCATCGGCAAGTACCGCCCGCTGTACGAAGCCGAGAAGGCGCGTCGGGAGATGGCCCGCCAGCTCGCCGCGTTCGAGCGGCGGGAGGAGCAGCCCGAGCTGGTGTTCTGATCGGGACGGGGGTGGCGTCCGCTGCCCCCGGAACCCCATGTCCTCGTCCATGTTGCACCACTGTTCCCCTGCGGAGGTGTTTCGGCTTGCCCACCCATTCCAGCGCTCGCGCCGTCTGATGCCCACCGCCGACCGGCACGCGCCGATCCGTGTCGGCACCGCCGGCTGGAGCGTGCCCAAGGCGGTTGCCGACCGCTTCCCCGGCGACGGCACCCATCTGGAACGCTATGCCCGCGTGCTGCCCTGCGTGGAGATCAACAGTTCCTTCTACCGGCCGCACAAGCCGGAGACCTATGCCCGCTGGGCGTCCTCGGCACCGCCCGCGTTCCGCTTCGCCGTCAAGGTGCCGAAGGCGATCACCCATGTCCGACGCCTGAACAACGCGGCCGACCTGCTGGACCGGTTCCTGATGGAGGCGGGGGAGTTGGGCGGCCGGCTCGGGCCGCTGCTGGTCCAGCTGCCGCCGAGCGGCCGCTTCGCCCCGGATGTGGCCGGCGCCTTCTTCGGGGAGCTGCGCGCCCGCTTCGACGGCGACGTGGTGTGCGAGCCCCGCCACGCCTCATGGTTCACCGGGGCGGCCGGACGCCTGCTGGCCGAACACCGCGTGGCGCGCGTCGCCGCAGACCCGGCGCCGGTGCCGGACGCGGCCGAGCCCGGCGGCTGGGACGGCCTCCTGTACCTGCGCCTGCACGGCTCTCCCGACATCTACCATTCCCCATACCCGGCCGATGCGCTGGAGCGCGTCGCCGTGCGGTTGGCGGAGGAGGCGAAGCGCCGGCCGGTGTGGTGCATCTTCGACAACACGGCGCTCGGCCACGCCACGGCGGACGCGCTGACCGTCTTCTCCCGGTTGGCTGCCCGGTTGGCTGCCCGGTTGACTGGTTGACAGCGGGGGCGTGCTCGCGCTCCCATGCTGGGCCGCAAAACAATCCGCCGGGAGGATCAAGCCATGTCCAGCGCGCCGAACGCCCACCCCCTCGATCCGCAGGGTGAGCGGGGCTTCACCGTCGAGGCGTCCTCCATGAAGTTCGGGCCGGGCATGCTGGCCGAGCTGGGCATGGACGCCCGGAACCTCCGCATGCAGCGGGTGGCGCTGTTCACCGATCCCAACGTGGCGGAGACCGAGCCCTTCCGGGTGGCGCTGGACTCGCTGAAGCGGGCGGGGGTGGACGTCGCCGTGTTCGACCGCTGCCGGGTCGAGCCGACCAGCGCGTCGTTCCTGGAGGCGGCCGACTTCGCCCGCGACGGTGCGTTCGACGGCTTCATCTCCATCGGCGGCGGCTCGGTCATCGACACCGCCAAGGCGGCCAACCTGTACTCCACCCACCCCGCCGACTTCCTGGCCTACGTCAACAAGCCGCTGGGCGAGGGGCGGCCGGTGCCGGGGCCGGTGAAGCCGCACATCGCGTGCCCGACCACCTGCGGCACCGGCAGCGAGACCACCGGCGTGGCGATCTTCGATCACGTCGAGATGAAGGTGAAGACCGGCATCTCGTCCAAGCACCTGCGCCCGACCATGTCGGTGGTGGACCCGACGACCACCTACAGCCTGCCCGGCGGCGTGGTGGCGGCGACCGGCTTCGCCGTGCTGACGCACGCCCACGAGTCGCACACCGCGCGCCCCTACCGGACCCGTCCGCGTCCGGCCACCAGCGCCGAGCGTCCGCCCTACCAGGGCGCCAACCCGTGGTCGGACATGGGCAGCCTGCAGGCGATCCGCCTGGGCGGGACCTACCTGGAGCGTGCGGTCAACGATCCGGACGACCACGAGGCGCGCGACGGGCTGATGTGGGGCGCCACGCTGGCCGGGCTGGCGTTCGGGAACGCCGGCGTGCACATCCCGCACGCCATGTCCTATTCGGTGGCCGGCATGAACCACAGCTTCGTCGCCGGCGGCTACGAGAAGGCCAACCCGATGGTGCCGCACGGCATCTCGGTGGTGCTGAACGC
>JAEYOB010000177.1 GCA_023412175.1 Pseudomonadota bacterium
GTCCGGGCCAGCAACCCGGCCACGCGTTCGGCATCCGCCGCGTCAAGGTCCGGGTGAAGCGGCAGGCCGAGAACGCGCGATGCCAACCGCTCGGTGACGCTCAGGTCACCGCTCGGGAACGCCGCAAAGGCCGGTTGCCGGTGACAGCCATCGCCCCACCATCGGCGCACCTCGACGCCCTGAGCGTGCACCGCGGCCTCGATCGCTCCGGCCTGGGGCGTGCCGACGTCGATCAGCGCCGTCGAGCGTGCCCTGTCGCTGTCGAACAGCAGCGTCAATCCGAGCCGGTGCAGGTGTGTACGGTAGAGGTCGGCCACCGCGAGCCAGGCGCGCCGGGTGTCCGGCCACACGTCGAGTGCGGCGTGTCCGACGGCCGCGGTGTACTCGCTCATCTTCCCGTTCAGACCGCTGGCGATGGCGGTGCGCCGGCCGTCGAAGCCGAAGTTCGCCAGACGCCGCACGGTGTCCACCAGCGCCGTATCGGCCGAGACGACGAGCCCGCCCTCTCCCATGCCAAGCGTCTTGCAGGCGTGCAGGCTCACGACCTGCGCCATGGGGCCGGGCCGAACCGCGTCGAAGCCATCGGCGGCATCGACGACGAGCGCCGCGCGATGGCGGGCCGTCAGCCGATGCCATGCGTCCAGATCCGGCGAGGCGCCGCCCGGCACCACCAGGACGACCGCGGTGACGGGCCCGGCGGCCAGCTCGGCTTCGACGGCGGCGCGATCCGGCAGCCAGGTATCCGGGTCGACATCGACGAAGCGCGGCGTCAGGCCGGCCGCGGTCACTGCGCAGGCGGTGGCGGCAAAGGTCCAACTCGGCATCAGGCAGGTGCCGCCCCGTCCGCCGGTCGTGGCGAGCAGCGCCAGCACCAGGCCCATCGTTGCAGAACTGACGGCGGCCACTGCGGCGGACCGCTCGCCATCGCCTGCGAAATGGTCGGCCAGCCGCGTCTCGAGCCGCTTCAGGAGGGAGCCGCCGTTGGTGTACCAACGCGCCTCGTCGATTTCCCGCAGGTAGGGGATCAGAGCATCCGTCGGCGGCAGCCGCGGTCGCGCCACGGGCAGGAAATCCATCGGCTTCGTCATGCTGCGGGCGCCGCTCGCAAGGTCTTCTTGACGCGTGCCGGGACGCCGGCCACCAGCACGGCGGGCTCGACATCGCCAACCACCGCGGCGCCGGCCGCGACGACCACGCCGGGACCGACCACCCGCTCCTCAATCACGTTGGCGCCCATCCCGATCGTTGTGCCGTGGCCGATGCGCACGTGGCCGCCGACGTTGCAGCCGGGCTGGAGGCGTGCGAACGGCTCCACGATCGTGTCGTGCCCCACGGTTACCCCGCGATTGACGAAGACGTGGTCGCCGACCGCCGCGCCCGGAGCGATCACCGACCGGGCGCCGACGAAGACACCCGCGCCGAGACGGGCCAGGGGCGACACATAAGCCGTCGGGTGCACCAGGGTCGCCAACGTCAGGCCGTGGCCTGTGCGAAGCCGCTCCACCAGTTCGGCACGGGCCGGGCTGGTTGTCCCCAGAACGTACACGTCGTCGGCGCCAGGCACGAACGCTTCGAGATCGAGGAGTTCCGGGGGGCGGGGCAGCAGGGCGATCCGCTCCTCGACGCTCTTGGCCCGTGGGCGGACGATCTGGGGCTGGTTGCGCACGATCCGCGTCACCTCGTGACCAAGGGCCAGCGCGCAATCGAAAACGTCGCTCAGCATGTTGCTGAGGCCGAAGATGACGAGGTTGCTCATGCGGTGCTCCCGTTGGAGCCGGGAAGACCGAGGCGCCGCCTGACATCGGCCGGCCGGGCAAGTGGCCGGTCGAGCGCCGCCGCCAACGCGGCGGCACGGCGGACAAGGTCGAGATTGGTGGCTGGGCGCGTCCGCTCGGCATCGAGCCAGACGTTGTCCTCCAGCCCGACGCGCACGCCATCCGCCATACCCGCCGCGACCGCACACACGCCGGCCTGGAAGCGGCCGAAGCCGGCCAGGGCAACGATCGAGTCCGGCGGCAAGGAGGCGATCAGCGTCCCCATCTGGAGCAGGGTTGCCTGGGCCGTCGCAATGTTCCCGAGCAGGATGTTGACATAGTAGGGCGGCTTCAACAGCCCCTTGCCGATCAGCACGTGGATCATGTTGACCATGCCCAGGTCGAAGACCTCCAGCTCGGGCTTGACGCCGCGTTCCGCCATCCGCTCGGCAAGGCGCAGCACGACGTCCGGCGCGTTGACGCTGGCCTGACCCAGAAAGTTCAGGGAGCTGAGGGTGAGGCTCGCCATGTCCGGCCGCAGCTCGCGCGGCAGATCGAGCACCGCCGCCCGCTGCTCGAAGGAGCCGAAGACACGCCCGCTGGTCGTCGCTGCGATGACAACCTGCTCGTCCCGTTCGCGGATCCGCCCGATGCTTTCGGCGAAGCGGGCCGGCTCCCACGTGGGACGGGCATCCGCGTCACGGGCATGCAGGTGCACCATGGACACGCCGGCCTCCACGCAACGCAGCACGTCCTCGCCGATGGCTGACGGCGTTACCGGCACGCCGGGCGTCTGCGACGGCATGGGGATGTTGCCGGTGGGCGCAAGATTTATAATGAATTCAGCGGGTTGCATGAGTGCTTGGTGGGTGTGGGGATGGACTGTGCGGCCGTTGGACGCATCAATCCATTGCTATAGATACACCGTATCTATAGCAATGGATGTATCGCTTCATAAGCGATTGTGACGCATAGATCGGCCCGCGTTGGCCCGATGGTCGACGCCCAGCACCGACGGGGGAGGCGTTCCGCAGTTCGGGTCCGCTCCCCTTCCGATTCTGTCCCAAACTGATAACAGCCGACAGCCGGCAAACCGCCACGGTTCCGCCCGGATCCGCGGCTTTGGTCATCTTTCGGAAAGGAGTAACTCCTAAAAAGGAGGAAGACTTACCACCTTCGGACCGATCATGAGGACCACCGACGAGACGCTGGCATCGCTGCCCGCCCCTGACACCCGCCGTTGGGTCTCCAGCCGCAAGCAGGCTGTTGTCCTGGCCGTGCGCACCGGGACCATCACCATGGCCGAGGCTTGCGAGCGCTACAGCCTGTCGGTCGAGGAGTTCCTGTCCTGGGACGCGCTGTTCTCGCGCGGCGGCCGCAAGGCGCTGCGTGTGACCAAGCTGCAGGACTTCCGCGCCTCCTCGTAGGAGGGCGCGGCCGCACCGCCCCGTCGCGGTG
>JAEYOB010000223.1 GCA_023412175.1 Pseudomonadota bacterium
CACCGCGGTGGCCGGCATCGCGCTGACCGCGCTGTACGCGCCCAACGGCTGGGTCGGCGCGCTGCTCAAGGACTGGTTCGGGATGAAGGTGGCGTTCACGCCGCTGGGCATCGCGATCGCCCTGACCGTCATCGGCCTGCCCTTCGTGGTGCGCACGGTGGAGCCGGTGCTCCAGGACCTGCCGCCGGAGGAGGAGGAGGCCGCGGCCTGCCTGGGTGCCTCGCGCTGGCAGACCTTCCGTCACGTCATCCTGCCGGCGCTGATGCCGGCGCTGCTGACCGGCTTCGCGCTGGCCTTCGCCCGCGGGGTGGGGGAGTACGGCTCGGTCATCTTCATCGCCGGCAACATGCCCGGCGTCACTGAGATCGCGCCGCTGCTGATCGTCATCAAGCTGGAGCAGTACGATTTCGCGGGGGCCGCGGCGGTCGGCATGCTGATGCTGATGGTGTCCTTCGCCATGCTGCTGGTCCTCAACCTGCTCCAGGCCTGGATGAGGAGGCGTCATGCCCGCTGACGGACAAGCGTCGCGTTCGACCCTGGTCGAGCCGGTCTGGCTGCGCGTGACCCTGATCGCCGCCGCGCTGGTTTTCCTCGGCCTGTTCCTGCTGCTGCCGCTGAGCATCGTCTTCGTCGAGGCGCTGAAGCGCGGGGTGGGCGCCTATTGGGAGGCGTTGCAGGAGCCGGACGCGGTTTCCGCCATCAAACTGACGCTGCTGACCGCGGGCATCGCGGTGCCACTGAACCTGGTGTTCGGCGTCTGCGCGTCCTGGTGCATCGCCAAGTTCGATTTCCGCGGCAAGCACCTGCTGATCACGCTGATCGACCTGCCGTTCTCGGTGTCGCCGGTGATCTCCGGCATGGTCTACGTGCTGCTGTTCGGTCTGAACGGCCTCCTCGGGCCATGGCTGCGCGAGCACGACATCCAGATCATCTTCGCGCTGCCCGGCCTGGTGCTCGCCACCATCTTCGTCACCTTCCCCTTCGTCGCGCGCGAGCTGATCCCGCTCATGCAGGAGCAGGGCACCGAGGAGGAGGAGGCCGCCATCGTGCTGGGCGCCTCGGGCTGGCAGACCTTCTGGCGGGTCACGCTGCCCAACATCAAGTGGGGCCTGCTGTACGGCGTGCTGCTGTGCAACGCCCGCGCGATGGGCGAGTTCGGCGCGGTGTCCGTGGTCTCCGGCCACATCCGGGGCGAGACCAACACCATGCCGCTGCATGTCGAAATCCTTTACAATGAATACAACTTCGTCGCCGCCTTCGCGGTCGCGTCGGTGCTGGCGCTCCTGGCCCAGGTCCCGCTGGTGGCCAAGACGGTCCTGGAGTGGCGGTTCGGGCACGAACTGGCCGCGACGCGGCGCGGCGGCTGAGGCCGGAAAGGGTGGAACGGAACATGGGTCTTCGGCTTTCCGGGATTACCAAGCGGTTCGGCGCGTATCAGGCGCTCGACGAGGTCGACCTCGAGGTGCGCACGGGCGAACTGCTGGCCTTGCTCGGGCCGTCCGGGTCGGGCAAGACGACGCTGCTGCGCATCATGGCCGGCCTCGAGCAGCC
The DNA here is from genome assembly GCA_023412175.1 of Pseudomonadota bacterium. GTDB lineage: Bacteria > Pseudomonadota > Alphaproteobacteria > Azospirillales > Azospirillaceae > Azospirillum. Next base: position 1,552 of record JAEYOB010000223.1, read on the forward strand.
GGACACCGGCAGCCTGCAGCTGCACGGCGAGGAGGCGCTGGGCCTCAAGCCGCGCGAGCGGCAGGTGGGCTTCGTCTTCCAGCACTACGCGCTGTTCCGCCACATGACGGTGCTGGACAACGTCGCCTTCGGCCTGAAGGTGCGGCCGCGCGGCGAGCGGCTGCCCAACGCCGAGATCCGGCGGCGGGTGGAGGAGTTGCTGCACCTCGTGCAGCTCGCCCCCTTCGCCGACCGCTACCCGGCGCAGCTTTCCGGCGGGCAGCGGCAGCGCGTGGCGCTGGCCCGCGCGCTCGCCATCGAGCCCAAGGTGCTGCTGCTGGACGAGCCGTTCGGCGCGCTCGACGCCAAGGTGCGCAAGGAGCTGCGGCGCTGGCTGCGGGGCCTGCACGACGAGATGCACATCACCTCGGTGTTCGTCACCCACGACCAGGAGGAGGCGCTGGAACTGGCCGACCGCGTCGTGGTGATGAGCCAGGGCCGCATCGAGCAGGTCGGCACCCCCGCCGAGGTCTACGACAACCCGGCCTCCACCTTCGTCTACGAGTTCCTCGGCCAGGTGAACCGGCTCGACTGCGTGGTGGACGGCGGCATCGTGGCGATGGCCGGCGGGGCCCTGCGGGTGGCGACCGACGATCCGGTGCAGGGACCGGCCATCGCCTTCGTCCGGCCGCACGACGTGACGCTCGCTCCCGACCCCGAGGGGCCGGGCAACGTGCTGGGCGTGGTCACCGTGGGGCCGCAGGCGCGCATCGAGGTCGGGCTCGCCGGGCAGATCCTCGAAGCCGAGATGCCGCGCGACCGTCTGGCGCAGATCGGCCTGCGCCTCGGCCACCGCTGCGCCGTGCAGATCGAGCGCGTGCGCGCCTTCCCCCGCAACTGCGCGGGGGAACGGCCCTTCCGGACCCGTGTTGTGCCTACAGCCGCCGGTCGCACGGCGGTGGTGCAAGCAACGGGAGGAGCCGGGATGGGCGACGAACACCGCTGGAAAGGTGAACGCGGGCGCTGGCTGGGCCGGGACCGCGGGATGGAAGGGCGCGGGGGTCGGGATTGGGGGAGCCGGGATCGCGACGAGACCCGTGCCCGCAACACCGACCCCAACCAATACAGCCGCTATGGCCGCGACGAGGAATGGGAAGGCCGCTTCGGGCCGGAGGACTACGGCGGGGGTGCCAGCCGCGGCGGCGTCGATTACGAGCGCGGCGGCTTCCAGATCCGCGGCGATTATGGGCGCAGCGGCTATGGGCGCGACGATTACGGCCGTAACGATTACCCGCGGTCGGACGAGGGGCGCCGCGACCTCGGGCGCGGATTCGGCCAGGGGCGCGGCATCCGCGACTACGGCCGGGATGAGTGGAGCGGGGATGCAGGGCCGCGTGAGGCGGGCGGCGGGCGGCCGGATTGGGAGCGCCCGGATTGGGAGCGCGAGAACCGCGGCCGCCAGGCTCGCCGGCAGTTCGGCCAGGATTACGCCCGCGACCGCGCCCGGCGGCTGCGCGAGGAGAATGAGCGCGGCTGGCTGGAGAAGGTCGGCGACGAGATGGCGTCGTGGTTCGGCGACGAGGACGCCGAGCGGCGGCGGCGCATGGACGAGGAACGGAGCCATCGTGGGCGTGGCCCGCGCGGCTACAGCCGCTCCGACGACCGCATCCGCGAGGACGTCAGCGACCGGCTGACCGACGACCCGTACGTCGATGCCTCGGACATCGAGATCGCGGTGAGCGGCGGCGAGGTGACGCTGAACGGCCACGTCGAACACCGAGGCGCCAAGCGCCGCGCCGAGGACGTCGCCGAATCCGTCTCCGGCGTCACCCATGTCCAGAACAACCTCCGCGTCCGCCAGTCCGGCGGCACCGGTGCCGGCGCCAGCGCCATGGCAGGCATGGAGGGGGGCAAGACGCGCACCTGATCCGGGAGCGGGGATCGGGGAGGGCGGCGGCGCGGACGCCGCCCGGCCTCCGCCTCGGCCCGAAACCGTCCTAGGGGTTGCGTTTGGTCAGCAGCTCGTCGATGGCGGCGACCAGTTCCTCATTGTCGAAGGGCTTGAACAGCAGCCGGTCGGCCCCGTACATCTCCGACATCTTCAGGGAGATCGAGGCGGGGAACGCCTCGGTGCCGCCGGACATGGCGATCACCGGGGCGTCGCAACCGCCGGCGCGCAGGCGCCGCACCGTCTCGATCCCGTCCACCCCCGGCATCATCATGTCGAGCACGATGGCGTCGAACCCCCCGTGGGAGACGAGGTCGAGGCAGGCGGCGCCGTCGTTGGCCTCGGTCACGTCGTAGCCCCGGTCTTCCAGCGCGACGCGCAGCAGCGCGGTCACCGCCGGCATGTCGTCGACGACAAGAACGCGTGCCATCAGCGGAGTCCCCTGGTGCGGCTGGCGGTGCGGACGGGTGGGAAACGCAGCACGGGTGTCTCCATGTTCATCACTCCGCGGCCTCGTCCCGCTGCGGTGCCGGCCCGCCGGTGCGGCGCGCCCGGCGGGCCAGAAGCGTGCGCAGCACCTGGTCCAGCCCTTCGGCAAGCTGCTGGTGGTGCGCGTCGTTGAGCGAGGCGATGGCGGCGGCGAGTTCGTTGAGCGGGTCGTTCTCCAGCACCACGCGGCCGGCCGGCGTCAGCTCCAGATTGACCGTGCGGCGATCGCGCTCGCTGCGCGAACGGTCGAGCATGCCCTTCTTGAGCAGTGCCGCGATGGTCTGGCTGGCCGTGCCCTTGGTGGTGCCGTGATAGCGTGCGAAGGCGACCACGCTGCGCGCGCTGGGCGTCGCCTGCGCGAAGTAGCGCAGCGCCGACCATTGGGCCGGGTTCAGCCCCTCGGTGAAGGCAAGGCTGGCGGTGGTGCGCAGCACCTGGGCCATCACCTCGGCGGTTGCGCGCGCGCTGGGGCGCATACCATGATCCTTACACGTGACAATAATCGACGGCTCCGGGCCGAAACGCGACGCGTTTCCGGACCGGTGCCCGGGCAGCCTCGTGCCATCAGTGTAGCCGAGCTTCGTTCCGTGGCAACAAGCGGAGGTGAAAAAACTTCTGGACAGGCCCTTCGGCCGGGCCTATACACCCGCTCCCCGGCCGGACGCCGGAGCCCGGACGGGCTTCGGACGAAGAACGGGGCGGGCCTGGAAGGCTCGGAGTGAAGGTGTTGTTTGGTGCCGGCCGTCCGGCACACCGCCAAGGCGGTTCGGCAGGACGGACGAAAAATTTCGCAGAAAGGCCTTGACGGTCGAATGCGAAGGCGCTAGATAGACCATCCGCTGCGGACGACATGTCCGCCGCTCCTTCGATCTTCCAGACTTGATGATGCGGCCCAAAACCGGGTTTCCCGGTACGGGGTCGTGTCCGGTCCTTCGAAGGGGCCTTGGATCTTTGACAAGCGAATACCGAAATGAGAAGGGATGCGCAGGCGGCCGGCTCAGTGGA
>JAEYOB010000233.1 GCA_023412175.1 Pseudomonadota bacterium
CCCCCCCCCCCCCCGGCGGGCCGGCGGTACTCCTCCGCGTCCATGCCGTCGAGGCGTCGCAGGAAGGCCGTCACCGCCCACGGCTCGTCGGTGCGCTGCCGCGCCGGCCACGCGGGCATGCCCGCCATTTTGATGCCGTTCAAGGTGATCCAGTACAGCTCCTCGCTGGTCCAGTCGTCCACCACGTCCGGCAGGAAGGGCGGGGCGGGCAGCATGTGGCGGGAGATCGGGTTGCGGGGCGCCGCGGGGGCGCCGTGGCAGGGCGCGCAACCGTTCTCGTAATGCCCGGCTCCGCGCCGGATCAGCGCCGGGTCGTCCAGGTCCGGCGGAGGGCCGACCATCATGGCGTGCGTCTCGATGGCGTTCCGCATGCCGAACTCGATGAACGAGGTGGTGACCGCCCAATGGTCCTTGCTGGCGCCGATGTTGTACAGGCCGGACCACGCGAACAGGAGCGCCCCCGCCCCCTGCGCGGCGAGCAGCAGTGCAAGGATCTTCAGGGTTCCGCGCATCTCCGCCCCCTCGGCCCGGCTCCGACCTCCACGGGAGCGCAACGCCTGCCGGCTCGGATGGTTGCGGGCACTCCGCCGGATTTGCCGTGATTGCCGGGGAACACGGGCCGGCACGGCGAGTTGAAAGCTGCGACGGAAGCGTTCGCGGGGAAATGGGGGAAGCACGGGCATGGCCCTTGATCGAGGCCGGCGCCGGTCGAGGCGTCTCGCGCGGCCCGTCGCGGCTGTTCCCCTCCTGGGGCTGGCGGCGTGCGAGGGGCGCCAGTCGGCGCTCAGCCCGGCCGGGGACAACGCCGCGGCCATCTTCGACCTGTCCATCGTCCTCGTCGCCGGGGCCACGGTCATCTTCGCGGGCGTCATGGCGCTGGCGCTGTACGCCGTCGTCGCGCGTCCGGAACGTTTTCCCGGTGCCCGTGCCTGGGTGATCGGCGGCGGCATCGTCTTCCCCGTGGTTACGCTGACCGCCCTTCAGGTCTACGAGTTCGCCGTGGCGCGCCGCCTGCCCACGGCCGGGCCGGACACGTTGCGTGTCGAGGTCACCGGCTACATGTGGTGGTGGGAGGTGCGTTATCCCGGCGCCGGGCCGGATGGCGGCGTGCGCACCGCCAACGAGATCCGCATCCCGGTGGGACGCCCGGTGGAGTTCGTCGTGCAGGCCGCCGACGTCATCCACAGCTTCTGGGTGCCGCGCCTCGCCGGCAAGATCGACATGATCCCCGGCCATGTGAACCGCCTGACCGTCGTGGCGACGGAGCCCGGCTGGTACCGCGGGCAATGCGCCGAGTACTGCGGCGCCCAGCACGCGCTCATGGCCCTGGACGTGGTGGCGGAACCGCCGGAGCGCTTCGACGCGTGGCTCGCCGAACAGGCCCGGCCGGCACCGGAGCCCGCCGACGTGGCGCTCGCGGCGGGGCGCGACGCCTTCCTGGCGCTCGGCTGCGGCGCCTGCCACCGGGTGGGTGGGACGCGGGCGCAGGGGACGCTTGGCCCCGACCTGACGCACGTCGGTGGCCGGCTGGCGCTGGCCGCCGGGACGTTGCCCAACGGCGCCGGGGCGCTGGCCGGCTGGATCGCCGGCGCCCAGCACGTGAAGCCGGAGAACCGCATGCCGTCCTTCGACGTGGTGGACCGCGAGACCCTGCACGCCGTCGCCCTCTGGCTGGAGAGCCTGAAATGACGCCGCTCGACACCGACCGGTACGTCCCCAGCCCGCTGCCCCGTCCGGGTGGGGAACTGGAGACGCTGGAGCGCGTCTGGCGAAGGCCCAGGGGCCTGCGCCTGCTCACCGAGGTGAACAATAACCTTATCGGGCCGCTCTACATCGGCACGGCGCTGCTGTTCTTCGTCATCGCCGGCCTGCTGGCGCTGGCGATGCGGGTGCAGCTGGCGGTGCCGGAGAACGACCTGCTCGACCACCGCACTTACAACCAGTTCTTCACCGTGCACGGCACGGCCATGATGTTCCTGTTCGCCGTGCCGGTGGTGGAGGCCATCGGCGTCTACCTGATCCCGCCCATGCTGGCGGCCCGCGACCTGCCGTTCCCGCGCTTGTCGGCCTTCGCGTTCTGGGCCTACTTCTTCGGCGGGATCTCCTTCTTCTGCTCGCTGATCTTCGACGCGGCGCCCGACGGCGGCTGGTTCATGTACCCGCCGCTGACCAGCTTCACCCACTCGCCGGGGATCAACACGGATTTCTGGCTGCTCGGCATCGGCTTCATCGAGATCTCGGCCATCGCCGGCGCCATCGAGATCATCGTCGGCATCCTGCGCACCCGGCCGCCGGGCATGTCGCTGGACAAGCTGCCGATCTATTGCTGGTCGATGCTGGTTATGGCCGGGATGATCGTCTTCGCCTTCCCGGCGGTGATCGTCGCCACGGCGCTGCTGGAGATTGAGCGCGCCTTCCACTGGCCCTTCTTCATCGCCGACCTGGGCGGCGACCCGCTGCTGTGGCAGCACCTGTTCTGGTTCTTCGGCCATCCGGAGGTCTACATCATCTTCCTGCCGGCCGCCGGGATGGTGTCGATGATGGTGCCGACCATCGCCCGCCACCCGCTGGTCGGCCACGACTGGATCGTGCTGGCGCTGGTGGGGACGGGGATTTTCAGCTTCGGGTTGTGGGTGCACCACATGTTCACCACCGGCATCCCGCAGTTGTCCCTCAGCTTCTTCTCGGCGGCCAGCATGGCGGTGTCGGTTCCCGCCGGCATGCAGGTGTTCGCCTGGATCGCCACGCTGGGCAAGGGGCGGGTGCAGTGGACCGTCGCCACCTATTTCATCCTGGGCTTCCTGTTCATCTTCGTGCTAGGCGGGCTGACCGGGGTCATGGTGGCGGTGATCCCCTTCGACTGGCAGGCGCATGACAGCTACTTCGTGGTGGCGCACCTGCATTACGTGCTGATCGGCGGCATGGTCTTTCCGCTGTTCGGGGCGCTGTACTACTGGTGGCCGACGCTGAACGGCAGGATGCTGTCCGAGCGGGCGGGGCGCTGGGCGTTCTGGCTGATGTTTCTCGGCTTCAATACGGCGTTCTTTCCCATGCACGTCAGCGGCCTGCTGGGCATGCCGCGGCGCGTCTACACCTATCCGGCGGGGTTGGGGTGGGACTGGCTGAACCTCGTGTCCACGGCGGGCTCCTTCATGCTGGCGTTGGGCGTGGCCGTCGTGCTGGCGGACATGGCGCGCAACGCGCTGGGCTGGGGCGATCCCGCCCCGGAGAATCCCTGGCGGGCCGGCACGCTGGAGTGGGTGCCGAACGGCAACTACGCGACGCGCAGCATCCCGCGCATCGGCAGCCTCTACCCGCTGTGGGACAACCCCGGCCTGTCCCGGCAGATCCAGGAGGGCGGCCATTTCCTGCCGGGCACCCCGACCCAGCGGCGCGAGACCATCGTCACCAGCCCCATCGAGGCGGAGTCGCAATACCTCATGCCCATGCCGGGGCCGCATTGGGGGCACTTCCTGGCCGGCCTGTTCACGGCGGCGCACTTCCTGATGCTGACCGTGCAGCTCTACTGGCTGTCCATCGTGCCGGGCGTGCTGGCCATCGCCAGCGTCCTCTGGTGGCTGTGGGACCTGGACAAGGGCGCCGACCACGCGCCGCAGGACATCGGCGGCGGCATCCGGGTCCCGGTGTATGTGCAGGGGCCGCGCAGCCACGCCTGGTGGGCGATGGTGGTCCTGCTGCTGGTGGACGGGACGGCCTTCGGCTGCCTGATGTTCACCTACCTGTTCCTGTGGACGGTCAGCCCCGACGTCTGGCCGACGGACTCCGCGGTGCTGCCGTCGCTGTGGTGGCTGGCGGGTGGGGTGGCGCTGTGGGCGCTGGCGTCCGGGGCGATGGCGTGGGCCGGCCGGGCGCTGGGGGAGAACCGCCACTGGACGGTGCGCCTCTGCCTGCTGGCCGGCCTCGTCCTGGCGCTGGCGGGAATCGTCACCGACGCGACGGCGCAGATCCAGACCGGGCTGAAGGGGGCGGAGAGCGCCTACGGCGCGGCGGTCTACGTGCTGGTCGCCTACCAGGGCTTCCACGTGGCGGTGCTGCTGGTGATGGCGCTCTACACGCTGGCGCGCTCGGCCTGCGGCCTGATCGGGGCGGAGCGGCGAGTCACCTTCGACAACACCATGCTGTTCTGGCAGTACACCTGCGTGCAGGGCATGCTGGCGCTGCTGCTGGTGCACCTGTTCCCGAGGCTGGTCGCATGAGGGCGCGCAGCTTTCCCGCCACCCTCGCCGGCATGCTGGCGGCCTTCCTGATCTGGGCGGCGCACTTCTTCGCGGTCTACGGCCTCAACGGGCTGGCCTGCGCCCGCGGGCTCGACACCCTGCGGGTGCTGGGGTTCCCGTTCGTGCCGTTCGCGGTGGTCGCAGCGACGGGGCTGGCCCTGCTGCTGGCCGGCGGGGTGCTGGTGGCGGCGCTGCTCGGCCGCGGTCCGGCGGCGCAGGCCCGCGAGGATCCGCGCCGCTTCATCCGCTGGTTCACCGCGGGTGCCGCCGGAGTGGCCCTGATCGCCATCCTGTGGAACGGCCTGCCGGCTTTTCAGGTGCCGCCCTGCGGCTGAGGTTGGAAGATTTCGTGGTATTCCGTTATGGCTCCTGCAAGCCAACCACGGTGTTTACCGTATCGATCTCGGCCCGCGGCACCGTGAACTCGCGTTCCTCCGGCTGGTACTCCCGGAGCACGACGCCGCCCTCCTGCGTGTGGCGGACGAATTCCTTGACCAGGACCGCCTTGTTCGTTTTCACGACCACGACACCAGAGCCGGGTGCCGGGGGCTTGTGCGGGTTGACGTGCAGCAGCTGAGCGGGCCGGAACCGAGGCATCATGCTGTCGCCCACCACATACATGGCATAAGGGTCACGGGCGTTCATCAAGTAGGCCGGCTTTGTGATCCAGTCGATCGGGCCATCCTCCAGGAACATCTCCTGCTCGACACCGCCGCGGGCGGCGGCGCGAACCGGCATCTGCGCCGACGCGGCGTCGGCGGGG
>JAEYOB010000329.1 GCA_023412175.1 Pseudomonadota bacterium
TCCGGCGCAACCCTCGATTGGGGCATGTCGCAGGGCGGGCCGCCACTCCTTTCAGGCCGCGAACATAGGGTCTAGGCGTGATGCTGGACGACGATCCGGCCGCCGAGCCTGTGGACCTGCATCCGGAAGCCGAACATCATCTCCAGCCGGTCGACGGTCAGCACCTCCTCCGGCAGGCCCTCGGCGACGATCCGGCCGTCCTTCATGCCGACGATCCGGTCGGCGTAGGCGGCGGCATGGTTGATGTCGTGCAGGACGATGACGACCGTCCGCCCCTGCCGGTCGACGATGCCGCGCAGGTGCCGCATCATCTGGCGCGCGTGCATCATGTCGAGGTTGTTGAGCGGTTCGTCGAGCAGCAGGTAGTCGGTGTCCTGGCAGAAGGCCATCGCCACGAAGGCACGTTGCCGCTGCCCACCCGACAGCGTGTCGAGATCGCGGTCGGCAAGCGCCGTGAGGTCGAACTGCGTGAGCGCGGCGGCGACGCGTCGGCGATCCTCGTCCGTCAGCCGCCCCCGGCTGTGCGGAAAGCGCCCGAAGCCGACGAGGTCGCGCACGCTCAGCCGGCTGGCGAGGCCGGTGTCCTGGCGCATGATGGTCAGCACCTTGGCCAGATGCTGGCTCGGCGTGCGGTCCACCGGCAGGCCGTCCACGGCGATGCGCCCGCTCTGGAACGGCTGCAGCCGGGCGATCAGCGACAGGAGGCTGGATTTTCCCGCCCCGTTCGGCCCGACCAGCGCCGTCAGTCCGCCCTTCGGCAGTGTCACCGACACGTCGCGCAGGATCGCCGTTCCCTGAAGGGTGAGGGAAACCCCCTCGATCTTGATCATCGTCTATGCCCAGCCGCCAAGAGGATCAGGAAGACCAGCCCACCCAGGAATTCGACGATCACCCCGAGGGTCGCCGCGCCGCCGAACGCGTGCTGGAGGACCGTCTGGCCGCCCACCAGCACCGCTACGGCGATGCAGGCGGCAGCCGGCAGCAGCACCGCGTGCCGTTGCGTGCCGGTCAACCGCTCCGCCAGCGCCACCACCAACAGACCCAGGAAGGCGACCGGCCCGACCAGCGCCGTCGACACCGCCACCAGCAGGACCACCAGCATCAGCAGGCCGGAGACGGTGCGCTGCCAGTCCACGCCCAGGCTGATGGCCGCCGCCGGCCCGAGCGCCACCACGTCCAGCGCATGCCGCTGCCGCCACGCCAGCACCGCCCCCACCGCCGTCAGCGCCAGCCCGACGGCCAGCAGGTCGCGGGGCACCGCGGTGAAGGTGGCGTAGCTCGTCCCCTGAAGGACGGCGAAGTCGTTGGGATCGATCAGGCGCGCCAGCAGCGAGGTGAGGCTGCGGAACAGGATGCCCAGCAGCGCCCCGGTGAGCAGCATCAGGTACAGCGACAGCCGCGCGCGCAGCAGCGGCAGGAAGACCGCCGCGGCCAGCCCGATCATGGCGGCGAGCGCGCCGCCGAACCGGATGCGCGGATCGATGTCGGCAAAGCCGATCCCGCCCAGCAGGAACACCAGCAGCGTCTGGCCGAGCAGGTAGAGCGCGTCCAGCCCCATGATGGACGGCGTCAGGATGCGGTTGCCGGTGACCGTCTGCAGCAGCACCGTCGCCACCGAAACGGCGACGGCCACCTGCACCAGGGCCAGCAGGCGCAACGCCCGCAGCTCCAGCACGAAGGCCAGGTTGCCGCGCAGCCCCAGCGTCAGGAAGGCCAGGACGGACAGGGCGGCCACGGCGGCGGCGATCCACAGGCGGCGCTCAGCCACGGCCCCGCCTTCCGGCCAGCAGCCACAGGAAGGCCGCTGCGCCGACGACGCCCAGGATGGTGCCGACGGGAATCTCGTACGGATGGCGCAGCACGCGGCCCAAGACGTCGCAGCCCAGCGTCAGGGCCGCCCCGCCCAGCGCCACCCACGGCAGCGCGCCGCGCAGATTGTCGCCACGCAGGCGCGAGGCGAGGTTGGGGACGATGAGCCCGACGAAGGGGATCATCCCCACCACCACGACCGTCAGGGCCGACAGCACTGCGACGATGACCAACCCCAGCCGCACCATGCCCTCGTAGTCGAGGCCGAGCCCGACGCTGACGTCCTTGCCCAGCGAGGCGATGGTCAGCGCGTCCGCCAGCCACCAGGCCAGCGCGACCATGGCGCCCACGCCCCACAGGATCTCGTAGCGGCCGCGCAGGATGCCGGAGAAGTCGCCGTTCATCCAGGTGTCGAGGTATTGCAGGAGGTCCATCTGCCAGGCGACGAAGGTGACGCCGGCGGCGATCACCCCGCCGTAGATCAGGCCGAAGATCGGCAGCAGGAACGGCTGGGTCGGCGGCAGGCGGCGCACCAGCAGCAGGAAGACCGCGGTGCCGGCCAGTGCGGCGAGGCTGGCCACCGCCATCTTCCCCGCGACCGGCACCGAGGGCCAGAGCACGGTGGCCAGAAGGACGCCGAGTGCCGCGCTCTGCTCCGTCCCGGCGATGCCCGGATCGACGAAGCGGTTGCGGGCGAGCGTCTGCATGACCAGCCCGGCGATGGCGAGCCCGGCGCCCACCAGGATCGCCGCCAGCGTCCTGGGCAGCCGGCTGACCAGCAGCATCTCCAGCGACGCCTGCTGTTCCTGCAGCGACAGGTCGGCGACGCCGACCGACAGGCTGGCTGCGCACAACGCCGCGAACAGGGCGGCGAACAGTGCCGCTGTGCCAAGCGCAGCCGTCCCCAGCGCAGCCATTATGGCGCAGCCTGGAAGGTTTCGCGGATGTGCGCCATCACGCGCAGCGTGGCGGAAAATCCGCCCGCGGCGATGTAGAAATCGGCGGGCGGCAGCAGGAGGATCTGCCCTTTCCTGCCGGCCGTCGTCTGCGCCACCAGGTCGTTGTCCAGGGTCGCCCGGGCGTTGCCGCCCGCCTCGCCGATCGCCGTGGTGCGGTCGAGGACGATGAGCCAGTCGGGGTTGGCCCTGCGGATGAATTCGAACGAGATCACCTCGCCGTGGATAGCGGCCTGGAGGTTCGGCATCGCCGCCGGCAGGCCGAGATCGGCGTGCAGCCAGCCGAAGCGCGACCCGACGCCGTAGGCCGACAGCCGCGGCCCGTTGGTCATGACGATGAGGGCGTTGCCCTTGCCCTGCACCGCGGCGCGGGTCGCCTGGAGGGCGGCGTCCAGTTCCGCGGCGGCGGCCAGCGCCTCGGCCTCCCTGCCGAACAGCCGCCCGTAGGCCGACAGGTGCCGCCGGAGCTCGGCGAGCAGGTTGGCGCCGTCCAGGGTCATGTCGATGGCCGGCCCTACCTGCCGGACCGGGTCGAGCTTGGTGGCGGAGCGCCCGCCGATGATGGTGAGGTCGGGCGCCAGCGCGCTCAGCGCCTCCAGGTCCGGCTCGTGGATCGTGCCGACCGCTGCGGCGGTCCTGGCGAGCGGCTCCAGCTCCGGCACGTAGAGCCGTGTCGGCAGGCCGTCGGGCCTGACCCCCAGACGCACCAGCGTGTCGATGGCGGGGATGTCGTAGACGGCGATCCGCCGCGGCGCCGCATCGATCCGCACCGGGCCGCGGGCGGTGGGGATCTCCACCGCCGCTGCAGGCACCGCACCCGTCAGGACCGCCCCGACCACGCCAAGCCAGAGGGCCATCCGACCGAACCATCCCATCGCACGTTCCTTTCCCGTCAATGCTGCACGCCTGCGCGGCGCCGCGGCAGGGCCGCCTCGAGGAGCCCGGCCGTCTCCGCAATGATACGGCGGTCCCGGCGCAGGACGCCGTAGCAGTCGTCGCCGAACCATTCGAGCGATGCCTCGGCGTCGGGGGCGTCGGCCAGCTCGGCGAGGAACGCGCGGTAGTCCACCGTCCCGTCGAACAGCGGCACCATTCCCTCGCGCCGCCCGGCCGCGGCGTAGACGTTGGCCGGCTCGAACACCGTCAGGTCGGCGCGCGAGCGGACGTTCTTCAGGTGGTAGTGGCCGATGTGCGGGCGCAGCGCCGTGTGCGCCGCGACGGGATCGTCCCCGCCCTCCCACACGTGCAGCACGTCGAAATTGATCTTCAGGGCCGGGTGGTCCACGGCCCGGATCAGAGCGCGCGTCGCCGCCAGCGTGTCGGCCAGCGTCTTGGGATGCGTCTCCACCAGGACCGACAGGCCGTGGTCGGCCGCCAGCGCGCAGATCAGGCGCAGCCGCTCGGCGATGAAGGTCCGCCGCTCGGGCGGAGTCTCGGCGCTGCCGGTGCCGCCGGCAAAGGTGCGGATCTTGCGCGCCCGCCAGCGCTGCGCCAGCCGGCAGAGGTCGAGCGTCTTGTGCCGCAGGGCCTCGGCGTCGCCGTCGAGGGGCAGGTAGTCGCTCACCATGGGCACCGACAGCCCGTAGCCGGCCAACCACGCGGCATCGCGCGTCGGGCCGTGCGCCATGTTGCGGGCGTGCGCTCCCCACAGCTCGACGCCCTGGAAGTCGTTATCCGCCGCCCAGGCCGCGAGGTCGTCCAGCGAGACCAGATGATGACGGAACGTGATGGTGCAGAGCGAGACTTTCATCAGGTCACCTCGGCGGTGCAGAGGGAGGGGGCGCAGGCAAGCCCGTTGGCTGCGCACCACGCCCGGAACACGGCGGCGAGTTCGCCTTTCAGCGCGGATTCGAGCCGGTCCAGCCGGTCGAGCCGCCCGAAGACGTCCTGGAAGAGGCCGGAGTCGCCGGTCTCGCTCAGGCGCAGGACGGCGTAGTGCAATGCCTTGAAACCCTGGACCAGCTCCTCGATCCCGTCGCAGCGGGCGAGGAACGTCGCGTCGGGCAGCTTCAAGGCGCGCCAGAAGAAGGCGAAGCCGTGTTCGTAGGCGTATTTGCGGATGGAGATCACCGGCAGTTCGCGCAACGCCGCCGCGAGGTCGGCCGGGGTTCGGCCATCGGTTCCCGCCAGGTGGGCGGCGGCGATGGAGCGGACGGCGCCGGTCAACGGGTTGGCGTCGGGCCGGAAGCACGCCTCGAAATAGGCCCGGATGTCCCAGGCCCGCGCCGGCCGCAGGTCGCGCCGGTCGAACGCGTAGCCGCCGGCCACGGTCGGCTGGCAGAAGGCGCTGATGACCTTTTCGCGCGCGATCTCCCCTTCCCAGCGGAAGTCGGGATCGGAGACGAAGAAGATTTCCGGATTGGCGGTCCTCTCCAGCATCAGGTAGTGCGGGAAGGGGTTCTGGTTGAACTTGTTCTCGCGCTCGGGGAGGTGGAAGAGGTCCACCATGGCCATGACGCACAGCGCATCCGGCCGGTTCTCGACGAGTTCGAGCAGCGTGGCGAGGTTGTCGGCCTTGCTCCGGCTGCGGTCATACCATTCCCGCACCTCGGCGCCGTACAGGCGGCGGTACCAATCGCGGAAAAAATCGTGGCTGATGCCGGGGGCGTGGTAGCGCAGCACCCAGTCCCGGCCGACCGCGAAGTCGGCGTCCCAGACGCCGAAGTAGAAGGGACGGTGGTCGATGCCGGCGCGCTTCAGCGCGTCGCACACGTTGCTGACGAAGCAGTGCACCTTGATGTCCACGTACTCCTCGCCGTGCACGCTGCCCGCCGGCTCCTGCGGCGCGGCTGGCGGAGCGCCGCCATCCTCCAGAAACAGCGCGGCGAGGTCCTCCACGGTGGACAGCGCGCGCGACGTCAGCACCTCTTCCGGAACGGAGAGCTGGAAGGACAGCTCCAGCTGCAGGAACAGCTCCATCATCAGGATGGAGTCCAGGCACAGATCCTCGTTCAGCCGGGCTGCGGGAGCGAAGCGGTCCAGGTGCGGGTTGTCCAGGTGGTCGCGCAGGACCGTGCGGATGGCCGCGACGACGGCGTCGTGCGTCATCGGCCCGCTCCCGCCCGGCCGGCGTGGAGGGCGGCCACCTCGCGCCGGCTGATCTTGCCGTTGGCCATGCGCGGCAGGGAGTCCGCCTGCACGATGTCGGCGGGCTGTTGGTGGGCGGCGAGGTGCTGCCGGCACCAATCGCGGATGGACTGCGCCGGCACCGCCGCGCTGGCGCTGAACACCAGGGCGACGCGCTCGCCGGCGAAGGGATCGGCCTTGCGGAAGGCCACCGCGTCGGTGACGCCGGGCAAGGCCATCACCACGTCCTCCACGTCCTTGGGATAGACGTTGAGGCCGGAGACGTTGATCGTGTCGTCCATGCGCGATGCGAACACCAGCATGCCGTCGGGCTTGCGGTAGCCAAGGTCGCGGGTGTGGATGTCGCCCTCCGGCCCGTCCAGCACGATCTCCTCCGGCGCGTCGGCACCGGCGCCGGTGCGCAGCCGGTGGTGCGGCAGCACGTACCCCATCTCGTCGGCGGCGGCCATGTCGGGATTGACGGCGATGCAGCCGGCCTCCGAGCAGCCGTACTGCTGGAACAGGTGGCGGGTGCGCGCGCGGATGCGCGCGAACCACGGGTCGGGCAGCAGCGTGCCCGAGGTCATTGCCGCGTGGATTGTCTCGTCCTCCGGCATCAGCCGGGCGAGCGTGTGCAGGATGACGGGCGAGGTGTAGAGCAACGGACGCTCGGTCTCCCGCAGCGTCTTCAGGATGTACTTCGGGTTGCCGGTGTCGAGGGCGGCCGGCCCCGCCCCGCGGCGCAGCCCGACCAGCAGCCCGCAGATCAGCCCGTAGGAATGCGTCGTCGGGCAGGCGACGACGGGCGTCATCCCCTCCGGTTCGCGGAAATGGCCGACGTAGCTTTCGATCTCCCGGTCGATGGCCTCCCAGGTGCGGGCGATGCACTTGGGCGCACCGGTCGTGCCCGAACTCATCTGGATCAACCGGCCCGGCGTTCCGGCGTCCGGTTCGGGGGCGTCCGCTTCGGGAGCGATCTCTTCGGGCGTGAGGCTATCGAAGAACAGGTAACGGCAGCCGGCGTCCCGGGCCATGCGCCGCGCCGCCGCGTGCGGCGTGCTGGGATGCAGCGGCAGCAGGCTGCCGCCCGCGGTGCGGATGGCGAAGAACAGACTCAGCCAGTCGATGGTCCGGGCGAAGCAGGCCGCGTAGCGCGCGCCCGGCCGCGCGTGCAGGCGGGCCTCCTCAGCGCGCCGCGCCGTCAGGTCCTCGACCTCACGGCGGGTGTAGTGTCGGTCGTCGATCCGGATCATCGGGTGCCTCGGTTAGTCAGGCGGAAAAGGCGGCGAAGACGTTGGGAGCCGTGTGGTGCAGCTCTTCCCGCGCGCGGAGCAGCTTTCCGCGCAGCAGGGATTCGGTGAGGATCTCGGGCGCCGCGTGGCCGATCCGCCGGTGCCGCCCGCCTAGGTTCCGCTGGCGGGCATAGCGCTCCAGGCGGTCGTGGACCCGCTTCCAGAAGGACGCTTCCGACAGGTCATAGACGACGGCAAGGAGATGCGACACCTCGGTCAGGTTGTAGACGAACAGCGTGTCCATCACGAGTTCGCGCAACGCCTCGACCTCGTCTGACCAGTAGTACCGGTTGGGCGGGGCGCCGCGGTAGACGGGGTTCAGCGCCGGGAAGTCCGGCACCTTGTCCGGGGCGCGCAGGAAGCCCGGCACGTATTCCACGCTGTCGTGGAAGTCGCGCAGGATCAGCCGCTCGGGCCAGCCGCCGCGGTGGACCAGGACCATGTTCTGCCCGTGCGCCTCGACGGCGACGCCGTGGCGGACGAGCAGGTGCCACACCGGCAGCACGGCCACCTCGAACAGCCGCTCCAGCCAGGGCAGCAGACCGAACGCCTCCACCCAGGGCGCCACGAAGGGCTTTCCGTCCGGTTCGGTCACCATCAGCGCGTTGAACGGCACCGCCGCCTCGCCATCACGCAGGGTCGCGGCGACGCTGCGCCGCCACAGCACGGCGAGCTGTCCGGCCAGTGGCCCCTCGCGGTCGGCGATGATGCCGGCGTACTCGGGCAGGATGGCGAGGGGGTAGGTGTCCTCGAACAGCGGGTCGCTCTCCACCATCTCCGCCAGCCAGCGGGAGAGGACGGGGGCGGTGCAGACGGAGTGCGGCTCGATGGTGCGGCGCGACGCGGTGTTGACGATGTTCATCGCCAGCTTCACGTCCGCCTTGCCCGGATCGTCCACGTTCATCACCGTGCGCACGGACTGGCTGGCGCGGTAGCGGTCGCCCAGCGGCCCCAGCGCGTGGGCGCGCCCGTCGGCCAGCCAGGGGGCCAGCTCGCCGTCCCGCAGCGCGTCCCACTGCCAGGGGTGCAGCGGCAGCAGGCCGTAATCCTCCCAGCTTGCGCCGGCTTCGGTGCGGCGGCGCTCCAGCGCGGCCCAGGTCGCCTCGCCCAGCTCGGCGCGCCAGAACGCCACCTCGTCGCCGCGCAGCGCCCGGTGCAGATGGGTGTTTGCAACCAGCAGCCAGACGAGTTGGAACGTGCCCCCGGCCTCCGGCCCGTACGCGGCGTGGTCGTCTTCGCTAAAGCCCAGGCGCGCCTTGAAGCAGGGATGGTAGGGGTGCCCCTCCTCCAGGGCGCCTTCCAGCGCAGCGAAGGGCAGGCCGCGGCGCACGGTTCGCGGCAGGTTGGCGTCGTTCCAGCGGCACAGCGTGACGGTGCGCTCCAGTTCGGCCAGCAGGGCGGGCTTGTGAGCGTCGGGCGTGGGCAGCCCCTCGACCAGAGGGCGGAGGTCCGCCGGCACCCAGCGCTCGTCCACCGCGCACATCTCCACCGACCCCGGTGCGATCCGCGGCCGTCCGAAGGGTCCCGCGGTGCCGCGGCAACGGAACGCCGTGGGGCCAACGGTCCAACTCCAGCACCGCGCGCTGCCGGCCGCCTCGGTCCGCGCGTCCACGATCCCCTCGAACAGCAGGGCGGCGGCCAACTGGCGCAGCACCCGCTCCTCCGGGCGGCCGGGGAGGTCAGACGGGAAGGGCACGATGCCCCCTTCCGCACCGCGTCCCGTCCCGCCGGCACAGCGGGTTCGGCAGATGCGCGTAGAGCGACGCCTCGTCCGCGGTCTGCAGCTCGTCGATGTCGAGGAGGCGGGCAGTGAGGTTGAGCTTCGTGCCGATGGTCGGGCTGTCGAGCACCCCTTCGACGAACCGCCGCCCCGCGCGGGTCAGCGAGCGCGACAGGCCCTCCAGCCGCTCGCGCAGGAGGCGGAGCGGTTCCTCCTCGCCGATCAGCCGGTCCTTGCCCATGCGGGTGATGACGGAGAAGACCTGATTGGTGATCAGGTAGTAGGAGAAGCGCCGGTTGATCTCGTCCTCGCCGTAGTAGAGCGACCGCGCGTTGTCCATTTCCGGGATGAGGCGGCGCAGCGTGTCGCGGTAGCCTTCGGACAGGTAGAAGCCCTGGTTGTCGCGGTAGTAGAAGCACTCGGGCAAGCCGTCGGCGACGTCGAGCAGGCCGTTCTGCTGGTGCGCCTCCAGCGCGATCCCGTGCTCGTCGTAGAGGCGCAGCAACGGCTCCAGCGCGCAGTCGAGGTAGCGGGCGAACCACGCCCGGCATGCGTCCTCCGTTCCCCCGCCCCGCGCCGCGACGAGGCGGCGGATCAGGCGCTCCAGCCGGGAAACGCGGTCCGGCAGCGGGTCGGCGGTCAGCGCGGCGACGGTGACGATCCCCCGCTGCCGCCCACCGGAGAAGGGGTTCTGGCGGATGATCACCTCGAACCCGCTCTCGGTGCCGTCCGGCGGGTCGAGCGTGATGTAGGCCGGGTCGAGCAGGAAGCGCATCCGCGGCCCCAGCGTCGATCCGATGGCGCCGATCAGCTTCGCCATGATGACGCCGGCGTCCAGCTCGTGCCGCCGGTTGACGCGCACCGAGTTGGTGATGCGGACCGGCAACGAGAACTTCAGCATCCACGGGCTGTCGGGACTGTAGACCGTGCGCACCGACGAGGTGGCGGTGAAGTCCGGCCCCGCCGGCCCCAGGGAGCGCAGCACGCCCTGCTCCTGCAACGCCCGCACCGCGGGGTCGAGCAGCAGCGCCTCGGCCTGGAGCGGGTGCATGGGGATGAGCCGCTCGTCCGCGCCAAGCGCGAGACGGCGCGCGTCGTCCCCCAGGACGGCGGCGATCATCTCTGGCGCCGACTGGCGGAAGGCCGAGCGGTGGCTCACCCGCACCGCCGCCGCGGCGAAGAGGTGCAGGCGGAACCGCCCGTGCAGTTCGGGCGCGTAGACCGGCTGCTGCCAGTGCGTCATGCCCTGGACGCTTTTCGGCGTCGGGTGGAGCCAATGCCCGAAGACCAGCGACTGCTCGGCGGCGATGAACTCGTCCTCATCCGCGGGATCCGCGCGATGCGCGTCGAGGTAGCTGCACACCGACTGGTAGCTTTGCAGGACACGCAGCAGCAGGTCGAGTTCGGTCCCCCGCAGGTCCGGCCCGCCGTCGCACTGGACGCGCCGGTAGCTTTCGCCGGCCAAACAGCACAGCGCGGAGAACGGCTCGGTCGGCTGCCAGACATCGTCCTGCAGGGCGCGCTTCCAGATTCGCCCGAAGTCGCACGGGCCGCACAGCGAGTGCGAGACGATCTCCGTGCGCAGCACGGCGCGCCGGGACGGCAGCATCCATTCGACGCATTCGATCCCTGAATCCGGGGCGGCTGCGTGCCGGGTCACGCGGCCGGCGTCGATCTCCCGTCGGTAGCAGTTGGCGAAGTTCTGGAAGGTGGCATGTTCGGCGATCTGCTGGGATGAACGCATGACGGGCCGATCCTGATGATGGCGTGCACGGCAGCGGCGGAGACTCAGGCGGTCCAGTCGAGCCGGCTCTTGCCCTCGCGGAAGGCGAAGCGCAGCAGGTGGCTCTCGATCACCGTCTGAAGCTCCGCCACATCCTCGCGGGTCGGTGCGCTGACGCGCAGCCGGAGCCGGCCGGGCTCGGCGTGGAGCGCGGCGGTGCCGCAGGAGAAGCGGCACTCCCCGTGGTCGTCCGCCTGCAACACCTCGACCTTGTGGGCGAAGTGCCGGCAGAGCTGGGTGAGGTATTTCCCGCCGTGCTCGGTTTCGAACACGGCCGTGGTGTCGAACATGAGGCTTGTCCTTGGTTTGAGGGACCAGGGTCAGAACTTGGCCGAGGCGGTGATCAGGAAGGACCGGCCCGGCTGGTAGAGCGGCGTCACCGTGCCGAACTCCTGCCCGTAGGTGGCACGGTCGGCGTAGGTGGCGTCGAACAGGTTGCGCACGTCGGCGCGCAACGCGACGTTGGGGTAGTTGTGCAGCCGGTGCTCGACGAACAGGTTCACCACCTCGTAGCCCTTGAGCGGCTGCTGGCCGGCCTGGACGTTGTCGTAGTCGAACACGACCTCCAGGTCGGCGCCGAAGGTCAGGTTCCAGGGTTGGACGGTGTGGACCCCGGTCAGCGTGACGATGCGGCCCACCGGTGTCGCGAGGTAGGTGCCGATGTCGGAATCGGCCGGCTGCCCGTCGATGGTCACGTCGATGTCGGCGTATTTCGCCCGCACGAAGCCGTCGGCCCAGGCGTAGCCGGCACCGATCTCGTAGCCCTTCGACTTCACATCGCGCGCCAGGGTGGCGCTGGCGGCGGCGAAGCGGGCGGCGCGCGCGTCGTCCAGCATGGTGCGGAAGACGCGCCCTTCGACCGTGAAGCCGGCGTAGCGGGCCTCCAGCCCGACAGTCGCGTTGTCCGCCGTCACTGGCTCCGGCCCGTCGGGGCCGTAGCGCCACGCCGGGTTCATGATGAAGTTCTCGGCCAGCGGAATGCCGGCCCAGCCGTGCGAATAGCCGGCCTTGGCCGTCAGGAAGCGGGGCAGCAGGTCCAGCTCGCCCGACACGTTGTGGCTGAACCCGGAGTTGGTCCAGTCCTCGCCGGTCGTGCCGGTGAAGGTCTGCCGGTCGCCGCGCGCGCCGAAGGACAGGCGCAGCCGCTCCCACGGCTCAACCCGCGCCTGGGCGTAGAGACCGACGTTGCGGGCCTTCTCGCCCGCCGCGAAGGTCGGATCCTCGTAGGAGCCCTTGTCCGAATAGAAATCCGTACCGGCGGTGAGCGAACCGAAGGCGAAGCCGAACTTGTTCTCGATCTTGCCGTTCAGCGAGCTGGTGCCGCCCTCGCCCGGTATGCGGCCCGGCACCGTGCTGCTGCCGGTCGGGCGCAGGAAGATCGGCGTCTCCACGTCGGTGCGGCCGTAGGCCAGGACCACCTTCGGGTTCCACAGCTCGGTCGGCTTGGTGTCCGTGTAGGTGAAGACGAGGTTCTGCCGGTCGAGCGTGTAGTCGCGCACCCGCGGCTCCCACGGCGGCCGTCCGCTAATGAAGCCGATGTTGGCGCGGAACGGTCGCGGCGCGTCGTCGTACACCCGTTCGTAGCTGGCCTGGAAGCGGTGGCCGGCCTCGCTCTCGAAGGCGAGCTTGCCGAGCCCGCTCAGGAGGTCGGTCCTGGTGCCCGCCACCTTGTCGCCGTTGCCGGCGCGGAACTCGCCACCCTTGCCGTAGGTGATGTAGCCCAGCGCCTCCAGGCCGGTGTGGCGGCCGTATCCGGACAGGTTGGTGACCAGGCTGGAACCGTTGGTGTTGAAAGTGGACTTGGCGAACGCGCCGGCGCCGTCGCCGTCCAGGAAGTCGCGCACGTCCTTGGTCTCGTACGCGATGGAACCGGCCAGCGCGCCCGGCCCGGCGTCCGCCGGGGCCACGCCGGCATCGACCCGCACCACCTTGAGGAAGGCCGGATCGATCAGCGTCGTGCCGTTGTGGTGGAAGACCTTGTTGTTCTGCCGGCTGCCATCGATGCTAACGGCGAGGTTGGTTTCCTCCACGCCGTTCACGTAGACCTTCTGCGACATCGGCACCGAGCTGCCGACCTGGATGCCCGGCTCGCCCGCGAAGACGTCGCGGATGTCGGAGGGGTTCTTGCGGGCGAGATCCTCCGGCGTGACGATGGTCTGGCTCGGGCCGCTCCAGTTGAGCAGCGAGGCGTTCACCGCGACGGGGCCCAGGGTCATCGCCTCGCCCGGTCCGGCGGCCTGCGGGGCCGGGACCAGGGTGGCCATCGCCGGGCCGGTCATGCGGAAGCTGACGCCCGTGCCGCCCAGCAGCGCCTCCAGCGCCTGGGCCGGCGGCATCGCCCCGGTTACGGC
>JAEYOB010000402.1 GCA_023412175.1 Pseudomonadota bacterium
GTCCGGCGCTCACGCCGCTCGGGCAGCGCGGCGACGCTGGAGCGCGCCTGCTCGGCCTCCAGTTCGCGGATGCGCGCGTCCTTCTCGGCTAGGCGCTCGGCGGCCGAGCGTTCGGAGCGCGCCAGCCGGGCCTCCAGTTCAGCGCAGCGGCGGGCGAGGTCCTGGTTTTCCCGCAGGCTTCGCCGGTTCTCGCCGCCCATGAGGTGCGACAGCATGTGCACGTCGGCGTAGGCACGCAGGCGCAATTCGTCCGGCACGCAGCCGTGGCTGACCAGCGCCCAGAAGGCCGGCGCCACCGCGCCCGATGCCAGCGCAGCCTCCCACAGGGCGCTCCAGGCGGCGTCGGTCGTTTCGCGGGCGAAGCGGCGCACCTCGCCGGAGAACTTCTCGTCCAGGCGCTTGTGCATCAGCTTGGCGGCCGGGCCGGAGGTGCCCGCCTGCTCGACGAAGTAGCGGTGGATGTCGTACTCGCGCGCGTCGGGCGCCAGTGACAGCCGCAGCTTGCGGCACAGCCACGCCATGTCCTCCGGCGTGAAGCAGGTGCCGACGATGGCGCAATGGTAGCTGCGGGGGATCTCCCACAGCTTGCGCCGGTCGCGGCGGATCGTGGGCAGGCTCGTCTCCAGGCAGCGTTCGCACATGGTCGATTCCCTCGCGTCAACCGAACGGCACCCTTTTGATAACGAGAATGATTTTCATTTGCAAGTACGCCCGATGGCCACCCCGGTCCGGCAGCCAGTCCCGATAGCGGAGGCAGCGCCCGCCGCGGCCGGCGGAAATGAAAAGGGGCGCCCCGAGGGACGCCCCTTTCCTTCATCGGCCGGGATGGCGGCCGGTCACGAGCAGCCCGTCGTCGAGCCGCAGGTGTCGCACTTGAGGCAGGTGCCGTTGCGGACCAGCGTCATGTTCCCGCATTCGCCGCACGGATCGCCCTCGTAGCCGCGGGCCTTGGCCTCGCGCACGCGGTCGTAGCGGTTGTCCGACATGCTTCCGCCGTAGGAGGTGCCGACCGCCACGCTGGCCGAAGCGGCGACCGCCACCGAGACGCTGGGGGCCGGGGCCGCGCCGGTGGTGCCGGTGGCCGCCAGTTGCATCGCCGCCACCGCCCGCTGCGTCTGCCCGCCGTCGAGGACGCGCAAGTTGTTGCGGACGTAGCCGGTGGAGGCGACGCGGCGGACGATGTCCGACGGCTGCACCTGCGCCGATTCCGGCAAGTCGGCCTGCTTGTCGCCGGTGCCCACCGTGAAGGGCAGCAAATCGTCCGGCGTGGCGTGCGCCAGATCGTTGCGGCCGAGGTAGGAGATCGCCAGCTCGCGGAACAGGTAGTCGATCACCGACGTCGCCATCTTGATGGCGTCGTTGCCCTGCACCGAGCCCGACGGCTCGAAGCGGGTGAAGGTGAAGGCCTCGACGAACTCCTCCAGCGGCACGCCGTACTGCAGGCCGATGGACACTGCGATGGCGAAGTTGTTCATCAGCGAGCGGAAGGCGGCGCCTTCCTTGTGCATGTCGATGAAGATCTCGCCGAGACGGCCGTCCTCGTACTCGCCGGTGCGCAGGTACACCTTGTGCCCGCCGACCATCGCCTTCTGGGTGTAGCCCTTGCGGCGGTGCGGCAGCTTCTGGCGATCGGCGATCTTCCGCTCGACGATCTTCTCGATGACCTTCTCGACGATGCGCTCGGACACCATCTGGGTGCGGGCGGCGTTCGGCGCCTCGACGATGCCCTCGACGCCGTCCTCGTCATCCTCGACCAGCGCGGCCGACAGCGGCTGGCTCAGCTTCGAGCCGTCGCGGTACAGCGCGTTGGCCTTGATGCCCAGGCGCCAGGACAGCAGGTAGGCGTCCTTGCACTCCTCCACCGTCGCCGCGTTCGGCATGTTGATGGTCTTGGAGATGGCGCCGGAGATGAAGGGCTGCGCCGCCGCCATCATGGTGATGTGGCTGGCCCACGACAGGAAGCGCTTGCCGATGCGGCCGCACGGGTTGGCGCAGTCGAACACCGACAGGTGCTCGTCCTTCAGGAGGGGCGCGCCTTCCAGCGTCATGGCGCCGCAGCAGAAGGTGTTGGCCTCCTCGATCTCGGCCCTGGTGAAGCCGAGCGCGGTCAGCAGGTCGAAGCCGGGGGCGTCGAGCTGCTCGGGCTTGATGCCGAGCTGCTGGACGATGAAGTCGGCGCCCAGCGTCCACTTGTTGAACACGAACTTGATGTCGAAGGCGGTGCCCAGCGACAGTTCGAGCTTGGTCAGCGCCTCGGTGGTGAAGCCCTTGGCGCGCAGCGTCTCGTGGTTGACGCCCGGCGCGCCCTTCAGCGTGCCGTGGCCGACCGCGTAACGCTCGATCTCCTCGATCTCCTCGTCGGAGTAGCCGAGGGTCTCCAGCGCCACCGGCACCAGACGGTTGACGATCTTGAAGTAGCCGCCGCCGGCCAGCTTCTTGAACTTCACCAGGGCGAAGTCCGGCTCGATGCCGGTGGTGTCGCAGTCCATCACCAGGCCGATGGTGCCGGTCGGGGCGACCACGGTGGCCTGGGCGTTGCGGTAGCCGTACTGCTCGCCGAGGTTCAGCGCCTCGTCCCACACGCGGCGGGCGGCCATGGCGAGGTCCTCGTCCGGGCACTCGTCGGCGACGAAGGGCACCGGCTTGACCGACAGGCCCTCATAGCCCTCCGACTCGCCGTACGCCGCGCGGCGGTGGTTGCGGATGACCCGCAGCATATGCTCGCGGTTCTTCTCGAAGCCGGGGAACGGGCCCAGCTCCTGCGCCATCTCGGCCGAGGTGGCGTAGGCGACGCCGGTCATGACGGCGGAGATGGCGGCGCACAGGGCGCGGCCCTCGTCCGAGTCGTAGGACAGGCCGGACGCCATCAGCAGGCCGCCGAGGTTGGCGAAGCCGAGGCCCAGCGTGCGGAACTCATACGAGAGCTGGGCGATCTCCTTGGACGGGAACTGCGCCATCAGCACGGAGACTTCCAGCACGACGGTCCACAGCCGGCAGGCGTGCTCGAACGACTCGACGTCGAAGCTGCCGTCCGGGCGGCGGAACGTCATCAGGTTCAGCGACGCCAGATTGCAGGCCGTGTCGTCGAGGAACATGTACTCCGAGCACGGGTTCGACGCGTTGATGCGGCCGGACTCGGGGCAGGTGTGCCAGTCGTTGATGGTGGTGTCGAACTGCACGCCCGGATCGGCGCAGGCCCAGGCGGCGTAGCCGAC
>JAEYOB010000409.1 GCA_023412175.1 Pseudomonadota bacterium
CGGCAGCGCTGTCCCGGCCCGGCGGCTGACGGGGTGGCGTCGAGGTTCGGTCTGAGGATCTTCGTACGCGTCCGTGGCATGCATCGCCTCGTGGAGGCAAGGCTCATGCCATACCCGGCGGCGGTTCGCCAGAGACTTCTTGACGACGGCGTCGCGATCACCCGGACAACCGGCGCAGGAGCAGCGCCAGCACCGCCGCGGCCGGCATCACCCAGGCGTCCGGCGCCGCCATCGTCCACAGGGTGGCGCCGCTCACCGCGCACCACGCCAGCGGGATGGCGAGAAGGTCCCAGCGCATGCGCTCCGCGGCGAGCAGCGCGCCCAGCGTGGTAAGCGCCGTCGGGTCCGGCGCGACCCCGAACAGCTCGACCTGTGACCATGGACGCCCGCTCAGCGGGGCGGCGAGCGGCTGGACCAGCAGGGCGAACAGCAGGAGGACGAGCCCTGCCCTCCCCGCCCCCCGCTCCCCGAACCGCAGCCGGTCGCCGACCACCCCGACCAGGACCAGCAGCAGCGCCTCGACCGCGAACGCCGCCGCCATGTAGGTGGCCGCCCAGTTGATCGTCGCATAGCGCTTGAACAGGAAGCCCCACGCCACCCACAGCCAGCACCCGGCGAGAAGCGCCGAAATGGCCCGCCCCCGCCAGGGCGCCGCCGTGCCGAGCAGGATAAGCAATGCGAGGCCCAAGGCCATCGCCGCCACCTGCCCCGGCCAGATGGCGGCGTTGTGGAGTTCGAACAGGCGGTAATAGGTGCGGGGCGAGAACAGCAGGAAATCCGACAGGGTGTAGGTCCACCACTCGGACATCAGAGCGCTTCGACGTGGGCGATCATGCGCCGGCGCATGGCCTCGTCCGGCGCCGGGCCGAAGGCGGCCCCCATGTTCTCGCGGACGTGCGCGACGCTGGTGGTCGCCGGGATGGCGCAGGTCACCGCCGGGTGCGACACGATGAACTTGAGGAGGACCTGCGCCCAGCCGGCGCACCCGATCTCCGCGGCCCAGGCCGGCAGCGGGTGTTTTTCGACGTGACGGATCAGTGCGCCCTCGCGGAACGGCCGGTTGACGATGACCGCGATGCCCCGCTCGCGCGCCAGGGGCAGGATGCGCCGCTCGACCTCGCGGTCGAGGACGTTGTAGGTGATCTGTACGAAGTCGAGCGGCCGGCTGCGCATGATCTGCTCGACATCGCGGTGGCGGCGCCCCTCCGACGTGGTGATGCCCACGTAGCGCAGTCGCCCGTCCGCCTTCATGGCGAACAGCGTCTCCAGGTGCTCCTCCCAGGAGAGGAGGTTGTGCACCTGCAGGAGATCGAAGCGCGGCACGCCCCACAGGCGTCGGGAGCGCTCGATCTGCTCCGGGCCACGGCCGCCGGAGGAGATCCACACCTTGTCGGCCGAGAACAGGCCGGGCGGGCGGTCCAGCTTGGCGAGCCCTTGGCCGATCACCGCCTGCGACGAGCCGTACATGGGCGAGGTGTCGATCAGCCGCCCGCCCGCGTCGAAGAAGTGCCGCATGACCTCGGCGCAGGAGGCGCGCGCCGCCTCGTCGTCGCCGACATTGAAGGTGATCCAGGTGCCGAGCCCGACCGCCGGCAACGCCTCGCCGCTTGACGGGATCCGCTTGCCGATGGGCGTGGCGGGTTGGGCGATGCCGCCGGTCGGGCGCAGGGCGGCGACGGCTCCGGCTGCGGCCAGGGAACCCATCAGCATCCGGCGGCTCAAACCCGGAATCTCATCCATTGAACGCCTTCCTCCGGCGCGCCAGGGCACACTTTCTCCGGACAAACGTTTTGTCGTTATCCGACGTTTGCAAGGACAGGACATGCACAGGATTCATTTCATGCGCAGGATCACCGCGGCCCTGCTGCTGTCGCTGCCCATCGTGGCGTGCGATGAGCAGCAATCCGCCGAGAAGACAGGACAGGAGATCGGCCGCGCCCTGGACCAGGCCGCGGGGCAGGTCGGCGAGGCGGCCGGCGAGGTGGCCGCAGGCGCCGGACGGCTGATGAGGGACGCCGGACAAGCCATCGAACGCACGGTCAGGGACACGGCCAGGGAAACGGAGGAGCCCGCAGAACCGGGTTCGCAGTGATAGCGGGCTGACCCGTCCCCGAATTCCCGCCTACAGACCGTCGAACAGGAGTTGCGCCGGGGCGGTGGCCGGCCGCGTCTTTTTTCCTTCGGCCTTTTTTCCCTCAGCCTTCTGCCCGGCCGGCGTCTTCCCCGCCGGTTTGGCGGCTTTCCTGCGGACCGGAGCGGCGCCGACACCCGCCTTGGCCCGTGCAACGGCCTTGTCGCGGGCGACGGCTTCCGGCGATGCGGGATCGCCGTCGAGCCATTTCCCCCGCTTGATGACCTCGTTCACGCGGCCCTGGTTGACGCCGAGCTGAAAGGCGATCTCCTGCTGGGTCATGTCGGTGGTGTGGTGCAGGTGGAGGATCTCCGCCGCCAGTTCCGGCGTCATCTTCCGTCCCGTCAGGCGCCGCGCCGGCCGGATCGACCGGTTGGCCCGGTCTCGGTCCCGGAGTTTCTCCAGGATCTCCAGAGCCGCCGTGTTGCCCGCCGCCTTCAGGGCGTCCTCGAACTCCTTCAATGTCGCCATCCGATCC
Source organism: Pseudomonadota bacterium (assembly GCA_023412175.1). GTDB lineage: Bacteria > Pseudomonadota > Alphaproteobacteria > Azospirillales > Azospirillaceae > Azospirillum. Next base: position 2,610 of record JAEYOB010000409.1, read on the forward strand.
TCCTGTGCCCATTGACCTAGACATGGGGAGGCGGCCGGCAATTGGGAGTTCCTATTTTGTTTGCATCCGGAGGGGAACCGTCCCGCCTGCATCGCCTTCCGGGTGGCGCAAGTGGGATAGGAACGTGAAATCCCTTTGGAGGCGGATATCGGAGTGGCACTCTGAAGGCCGCAGGGCTCCATCGCCGCGGGCGGGACAACGATGGGAGTTTGGAGACTCACCCTCTTCGGCGGGTTCGAACTCCGGACGCCGGTGGGCGCGCCGTGCACCCTGTCCGTCAGGAAGGCCATGGGCCTGCTGGCGTACCTCGCCCTGCGCCCGGAGCAGGCGCAGTCCCGCGAGAAGCTCGCTTGCCTGCTGTGGGGGGACAGCCCGGATGCCCAGGCGCGGAGCAGCCTGCGTCAGGTGATCGCCACCCTCCGCCGGATCGGCTCCGAGGACGGAGCGCCGATCCTGCGGGCGGAGAGCGACATGATAGCGCTGGCGTCCGGCGCTGTCGAAACCGACGTGGCGGCCTTCGAGCGCGCCATCGCCGGGGGGACCCCCGAGGCGCTGGATGAGGCCGCCGGCCTCTACCGGGGAGAGCTGTTCGAGGGCCTGTCGGTGCAGGCGGAGGCCTTCGACGACTGGCTGATGGTCGAGCGGCAGCGCCTGCGCGAGATGGCGCTGGGCGCGCTGACGCGCCAGCTCGACCGCGCCCTGTCGGGCGGCGGCGTGGAGGCCGGCGTGCGCACCGCCTTGCGCCTGCTGGCGCTCGATCCGCTTCAGGAACCGGCGCACCGCGCGCTGATGCAGCTCTACGCCCGCCAGGGGCGGCACACCCTTGCCCTGAAGCAATACCAGAGCTGCCGCGCCATGCTGGAGCAGGAACTCGGCGTCCTGCCGGAACCGGAGACCGAGCGCGTGCACCGCGCGATCCGCGAACGCCGCCACGCCCGCAGCAAACCGGACGACGCCCTTTCCGCCGTCACGCCTCCGCCGGCGCCCGAATTCCCGCTTCCGCCGGAAACACAGGCGCAGGAGGCGCCAAGTCCGGTGATCCGGCACGCGACCATCCTGTGTGTGTCCCTGGCCGGGATCGAACAGGCCGGCGCCGCGCTCGATCCGGAGGAGGCGCACGCCTTCGCCACCGGGCTGTTCGGCCGAATCGACGGCATCGTCGCTGGCTATGGCGGAGAGACGCTGCGGCACGCCGGGGACACCGTTCTGGCCGCTTTCGGGGTGCGGCGGGCCTTCGGCGACGAGCCGTGGCGTGCGGTGCGCACCCCCATGGAGATCCACGCGGGGCTGGGCGCCATGGCCGGCGCGCACCCGGTGACGGCGCGGGTGGGAGCCGCCTGCGGCATGGTCGTGGTGGACGGCGCGGGTGGCTCGACCGTCACCGGACGGGCGATGCACGACGCGCCTCGCCTCGCCGCGCTGGCGGCAGCCGGCGAAACCCTGTTGTGCGACGGGGTGCACGGGGCGCTGGGCGCGCGTCTCGCCGCGTCACCCGCTGTTTCGGCGGATGACGGGCGCACGGTCTGGCGCCTGGCCGGCCTGCACAGCGTCGATGCGGTTCTGCCACAACGCCCCCTGGTTGGGCGGCAGGCGGAACTGCGCCAGTTCGCCGCGGCGCTCGCCGCGTGCCGGGACACCGGGGCGGGACCACGATCCATCTGCGCGGCGAGCCCGGCATCGGCAAGAGCCGCCTGATCGAGGAGTTCAAGCGCATCGCGGCGTCGCAGGGCGTGCGATGCGCCGCCGGGGCGGTGATCGGCGTCGGCGTCGGGCGTGGCCAGGACGCCCTGCGGGCGCTGACGCGCAGCCTTGCCGGACCTCCCGCCGAGGTCGAGCGGCTGTTCGCCGACGGACGCCTGCCGGAAGGGGCGCGGGTGCACCTGTACCCGCTGATCGACCAGCCGCAGCCGCCGGAGCTGCGCCGGATGTACGAGGCTCTTGACTACCCCGCGCGCGACAGCGGCCGGCGGAACGCCATCACCGACCTTGTCCGCGCCCGCAGCGCCGGGCAGCCCATCCTGCTGGTGGTCGAGGATGTCCATTGGGCGGACGCCCAGACGCTGTCCTATCTGGCCATGCTGGCCGGGATCGTTGCCGATTGCCCAGCCGTGCTGACCCTGTCCGCGCGCGCCCAAGGGGATCCGCTGGGAGCGGAGTGGCGCGCCCAGGTGGCCGGGGGGCCGGTGCTGACCCTCGATCTGGCGCCGCTGCGCCATGCCGAGGCGCTGGCGCTCGCCGGCCTCTACGCGGACGTCGGCGATCCTCATGCGGAGCGCTGCGTGGCACGGGCCGGCGGCAATCCCCTATTCCTGGAACAGCTGCTGCGCAGCCGGGGGGATGCGGCGGCCGTACCCGGCACCATCCACGGCATCGTCCTGGCCCGCACCGACGCGCTCGCCCCGCGCGACCGGCAGGCCTTGCAGGCAGCGTCCGTCCTCGGCCAGCGCTTCGCCCTGGACGCCCTGCGACACCTGATCGACGATCCCGATTACGCCTGCGCGCCGCTGGTCGGGCAGGCGCTGGTCCGCCCCGATGGGGAGGATTTCCTGTTTGGTCACGCCCTGGTGCAGGAAGCGGTGTACGGAGCGTTGCTCCGCTCGCAGCGCACGGAAATGCACCGGCGGGCCGCCGCTTGGTACGCGGCGCGCGATCCGGTCCGGCGTGCCGAACACCTCGACCGGGCGGAAGATCCGGAGGCCGCGTCGGCCTATCATCGAGCGGCCGAGTCCTGCGCCGCCGATTTCCGCTTCGAGCGGGCCATGGGGCTGGTGGACCAGGGAATCGAGCTGGCCGCCACGCCGCCGGTGCGCTTCGCGCTCGTCTGCCTGCGGGCCGAGCTTCTCGACGCTCTGGGCGAGGTGCCGCAGGCCGTGCAGGCCTTCGCCGAGGCCCGCGCGCTGGCGACCGGCGACGCGGAGCTTTCCCGCGCCTGCCTGGGGCTGGCGACCGGCAAGCGTGTGACCGAGGATCTCGACGGCGCCATGGCGGCGCTGGC
>JAEYOB010000427.1 GCA_023412175.1 Pseudomonadota bacterium
GGAGGGGTCCGTCAGGATCTCCTGGTAGCCGGTCATCGAGGTGTTGAAGCAGACCTCGCCCACGGAATCCCCGACGGCGCCGATGCCTCGGCCGCGGAAGACCGTTCCGTCGGCAAGGACGAGCACACCGGTGTAGAGTTCGGGGGAATTGCTATCGGGCATCGGGTCCGGACCTTCACAACGCCTGCCGCGGGCGACATATAGACTGCCGCGGAACCGCGTCGGCGAAGCGATCCACGGGGCGCACGCGCTCGCGCCTGAACGCCCCCGGTCCGATGGGGTCGGACGGAAGCGGGCATCGAATAGACAGGAGCGGTGGGCCGGTCAACCTATATGACGAACGGCCGCAGGATTTCCACCCCTCCTTTTGCGGGTCGGGGATGCTGGATGCCGCCGGAGGAATGCGCTATCTGGTGCGGCACGACTTTCGAACGTCAGACCAACGAGGACGATCATGCTGCGCGACCGCTTCAACGAAGCCATGAAGGACGCCATGCGGGCGAAGGAACAGCGCGCGCTCTCCACCGTGCGCATGATCATCGCCAAGCTGAAGGACAAGGACATCGAGGTCCGCGGCAAGGGCGTCACCACCGGCATCGAGGAGGGCGAGATCCTCGCCATGCTCCAGGGCATGGTGAAGCAGCGCCAGGAATCCATCGCGCTGTACGAGCAGGGCGGCCGCCAGGAGCTGGCCGACCAGGAGCGCGGCGAGATCGAGGTGATCGAGCGCTTCCTGCCCAAGCAGATGTCCGAATCGGAGGTGCAGGACGCCATCAGGGCGATCGTCGCCGAGACCGGGGCCGCGTCGGTGAAGGACATGGGCAAGGTGATGGCCGAGCTGCGGGCCCGCTACGCCGGCCAGATGGACTTCGGCAAGGCCAGCGGCCTGATCAAGCAGCAGCTTTCGGGCGGCTGACCCCTCCGGCCCAGGAGCGGAAAAGGGTGCGGCAAGGATCCTTGGATTTACCCTCACCCTCCCTCTCCCGGAGTTGAAGAAGGGAAGTGGGGGCACCCCGCTGCCCGCTGACGGGACCTTAACCGTTCTGCTATAGCGTACGGTCCCGCTTCGCCCGCGTCATCGGAACCCCATGGCCTTTCCGCCCCAATTCCTGGAGGAGTTGCGCGTCCGTCTTGCGCTGTCCGACGTGGTCGGCAAGCGCATGCGGCTGCTCCGCGCCGGGCGCGAGTACAAGGCTCCGTGCCCGTTCCACAACGAGAAGACCCCGTCCTTCTACGTCAACGACCAGAAGGGCTTCTTCCATTGCTTCGGCTGCGGCGCGCATGGCGACATCATCGGCTTCGTCATGCGCCACGACAATCTGGCGTTCCCCGAGGCGGTGGAGACGCTGGCGTCGGAGGCCGGGCTGCCGGTGCCGCGCCCGTCCGACGAAGACAAGCAGCGCTACGAGCGCCAGAAGACACTGCACGACCTCACCGAACAGGCCTGCCGCTGGTTCGAGCAGCAGCTGATGGCGCCGGCCGGGCGTGCCGGGTTCGAGTATTTCCGCCGCCGGGGCCTCGACGACGAGATCATTTCCCGGTTTCGCCTGGGCTTTGCGCCGCCCGACAGCGGCGCCTTGCGGCAGCACCTGCTGGCCCAGGGCTTCTCCGACGACGACATGGTGACCGCCGGCCTGCTGAAGCGGCCGGAAGACGGGCGCGCGCCCTACAGCTTCTTCCGCAACCGGGTGATCTTCCCGGTCGCCGACCGCCGCGGCCGGGTGGTGGCCTTCGGCGCCCGCCTGCTGGAAGGCGACGGCCCGAAGTACGTCAACACCGCCGATACGCCGCTCTTCCACAAGGGGACGCTGCTCTACGGCCTGTCCAGGGCGCGGCAGGCGGCCGGCGACGGGCAGCCGGTGATCGTCGCCGAGGGTTATATGGACGTGATCGCCCTGGTGCGCGCCGGATTCGAAGGGGCGGTGGCGCCGCTGGGCACAGCGCTGACCGAGACGCAGATCCAGGAACTGTGGAAGCTCATTCCCGGCGCGGAGAAGGAGCCGTACCTCTGTTTCGACGGCGACAACGCCGGCCGGCGCGCGGCGTGGCGGGCGGTGGAGCGCATCCTGCCGCACCTTGCCCCCGGCCACTCGGCGCGCGTCGTCTTCCTGCCGGAGGGCGAGGCTCCCGACAGCCTGATCCGCGTCCAGGGCGCCAAGGCCATGCGTGCCGTGCTGGAGGCGGCGATCCCGCTGGCCGAGGCGGTCTGGCGCATGGAGACCGAGGGCAAGCGGACCGACACCCCGGAATCCAAGGCCGCCATCAAGGCAGCCCTGGAGGCGCGTTGCGACCAGATCGCCGACCGCACGGTGCAATCCTTCTACCGGACGGACATGCGGCGGCGGGTGGACGAGGCGTTCGCCTGGATCCGGCCCGCCGGCCCGGCGCGCGGTTCCTGGCAGCCCGGCCGCCCCGGCGCGAATCGGAAGCCGCAACGGCACCTCGTGGGCGGGCCGGGGCTGCGAACGTCGCCCCCGCCCGGCCACAAACGGGGCCGGCCGGGGCGGTCGGTTCAGGAGCAGGCGCGCGAAAAGGTTCTGCTCGCCACCCTCATCAACCACCCGGAGTTGTTCGATGAGGTGGGAGAGTCCTTGGGAATGCTGCCTTTTGCTCCGGGAGCGCTGGAGGATGTGCGGCAAGCGGTCATCGGTGTACTTTCCGCCGACGGCGGCAGCGACTCGGGGCTTGACGCCGCCGCTGTCGAAAGCCATTTGTCTTCCGCTGGCTTCGATACCATTTTGGCATCATTGCTCAGCGAGTCGACCTATGACCATGGGCGGTTTGCCCGGCCGGACGCCTCCATCGTGGAGGCGCGGCGGGGTTGGTGGCCTACCTGGGGGCATCTGCATCACAAGCGGATCGCCGCCGAATTGAGGGAAGCGGAGGAAGCCCTGGCGCGCGAGTACAGTGACGAAGCGTACTTGCGGCTGTTGGCTCTCCAGCAGGAGGTCATCAAGGTCAGTATGGGAATGGATGACACGGACCTCGACGACAATGCGTCGTAACCACTGTTGGAGTGGGAGAGCGGGGCTTTGGACGGAAAAGCGGGGCCGGGTTTTGGTTCGGAACGGAAAATTCGGTTGGCGGAACGAACGGTGCGGTAAGAACGCCGCAGCTTCGTGTCGTCATTTTCTTTACCTGGGGTAATGCGGGGGCAGCAGTCGCATGGCCACGAAAGCAGCGAACAGCGTCGAGTCGTCGGAGAACCGGGAAGAGTCCGGTGATGGTCCTCTGATGGACGGCATGGGATTGGCCGTCAAGAAGATGATCGCGCGCGGCAAGGAGCGTGGCTACGTCACTTATGACGAGCTGAACTCCGCCCTGCCGCCCGACTCCTCGTCTTCCGAGCAGATCGAAGACACGATGGCGATGCTGTCCGAGATGGGCATCAACATCGTCGAGTCCGAAGAGCAGGACGACGCCGCCAACGCGGAAGCCGCGTCGGATGGCGAGGGCCGCTCGTCGGGCAATCTGGACGATGACGATATCGGCCGCACCGACGACCCCGTGCGCATGTATCTGCGCGAGATGGGCTCGGTGGAGTTGCTGAGCCGCGAGGGCGAGATCGCCATCGCCAAGCGCATCGAGGCCGGCCGCGAGATGATGATCGGCGCGATCTGCGAATCGCCGCTGACCATCCGCGCCATCATCGAGTGGCATGACGCCTTGATGGAAGGCAAGATGCTGCTGCGCGACATCATCGACCTGGACGCCACCTACGGCGGCGGCCCGGACGGTGAGGGCCTGCCCGAGGGCGTACCCGCCGAGGCGCTGGCCGGCGGCGGGGAAGCCGAGGGCGGCGAAGAGGGCGAGCGTGCCGAGGGCGGCGAGGAGCGTGAGCCGGGCGCCGAGGGCGAGGGCGACGGCGAGGGCGACGAGGACAACAACATGTCCCTGTCGGCCATGGAGGCCGCGCTGAAGCCGCAGGTCCTGGAGACCTTCGAGAAGATCAAGGCGACCTACGACAAGCTGCACAAGGTGCACGAACAGCGCCTGACCGCCATGCAGCGCGGCGAGGACATCGGCAAGCAGTCGGACAAGAAGTACGACAAGCTCAAGGCCGAGATGGTCGAGTTGATGAACACGGTGCGCCTGAACAACCAGCGCATCGAGCAGCTGGTCGAGCAGCTCTACGGCCTGAACCGCAAGCTGACCGGCTACGAGGGCAAGCTGCTGCGCATGGCGACGGAATGCCGCGTCAAGCGCGAGGACTTCCTGAACCATTACTTCGGCCACGAGCTGGACCCGAACTGGCTGGAGCGCATCCGCGGCCTGAACCCCAAGACCTGGGGCAAGTACGTCGAGAAGTACGAGGGCGACATCGTCAAGACGCGTGACGCCGTCGGCGCCATCGCCGACGAGTCGCGCGTGCCGATCAACGAGTTCCGCCGCATCGTCTCCACCGTCCAGAAGGGTGAGAAGGAAGCGAGCCGTGCGAAGAAGGAGATGGTGGAGGCCAACCTGCGCCTCGTCATCTCCATCGCCAAGAAGTACACGAACCGCGGCCTGCAGTTCCTGGACCTGATCCAGGAGGGCAACATCGGCCTGATGAAGGCGGTGGACAAGTTCGAGTACCGGCGCGGCTACAAGTTCTCGACCTACGCGACGTGGT
>JAEYOB010000428.1 GCA_023412175.1 Pseudomonadota bacterium
GCTGGGACCCGCCCGGCGCCGCTGGCGCTGCTGCGCGGCCGCCACCGCCGCCGCCTGCTGTTGAAGGCCCCGCGCGGCACGCCGGTGCAGTCGATCATCGCAAGCTGGCTGGAGCAGGTCGAGGTGCCGCCCGCGGTGCGCGTGCAGGTGGACGTGGATCCCTACAGCTTTCTATGAAGCAGGAACACGCGCCGCGTGCGGATCGCCGCGAATCGGACGCCGATTCGGCGTCACACCACCGCTTCGGCGCGCGCGGCGCGGCTGCGCGGGCGCCAGATCGACAGGCATTCCGCCGCGGTGGCGCCGCTGCCGATGCCGTACCAGCCGGCGCGGTCGTTGAAGCTCAGCGTGTAGCGGCCCTTGCCGTCGCGCTCGAAGCGGAACACCGGCCGTTCCACGCCCGGCAGCATGACCAGGAGCCGGTCGAAGTCGCGGCCGGACTCGCGGATGATCCCCGCCCAATGGCCGAGGCGCAGCTTGGGTTCGGCCACCACTTCGAACTCGCTGAGATCGGCGGGGGTGAAGCGGGCGCAGGAGAAGGCGACGACGGTCATGGCGGGGCACACTGATCGCGGGAGACGTGCGCCGACCGTGCGTCGGATTGGTTAACCTGCGGTTAAAGTCTCTCGGAGTTCACAGCCCACGGTAAGCGGGGGGAGGTATGGAAAGTTGCCTTTCGCGACGGCGGGCGTACCGCTTCTGTCAGCAGCCCCCGTTCGAGGCAAGGAAACTGTCCAGACTCGGTTGCGCATAGGCGATTCCTGTGATATTGGACCGCTCGCTTTCGCGGCCGGGGCCGTCGCCAAGCGTTACAGCTCTCCTTTAAGGCCCTGAAAATTCACCGTCTACCGAACTCATATTCGAGGGATCAGGTGGCTTCCGAAGGTACAGGCGTTTCCGAGCTCTCCGGCCGCTACTCCACGGCGCTGTTCGAGCTTGCGGATGAGAACAAGGCGCTCGATCAGGTCGCAGGCGATCTGACCGCGCTGAAGCAACTCCTTGCCGAGAGCGCCGACCTTCGCCGCCTCGTCCAGAGCCCGGTGATCAGCCGCGGCGAGCAGGGTCGTGCCATGGCGGCGGTTCTGGACCGCGCCGGCGTGTCGGATCTGACCAAGCGCTTCATCGGGCTGGTGGCGAAGAACCGCCGGCTCTTCGCGCTGCCCGGCATGATCAACGGCTATCTGGCCGAGCTGGCGCGGCGCCGCGGCGAGACCACGGCGTTCGTGACGGCGGCGAAGCCGCTGTCGGATGCGCAAGTCAAGGCTGTGACCGACGCTCTGAAGAAGTCGGTCGGCTCCAAGGTGACGGTGAGCGTTACCGTCGATCCCGCGCTGATCGGCGGCATGATCGTGAAATATGGCTCGCGCATGGTGGACACCTCGGTGCGCACCAAGCTCGATAAGTTGCAACTCGCCATGAAGGCCTCAGGGGGACAAGTCTGATGGATATCCGCGCCGCAGAAATCTCTGCGATCCTCAAGCAGCAGATCGCGAATTTCGGGACCGAGGCGGACGTCGCCGAGGTCGGTCAGGTCCTGTCGGTGGGTGACGGCGTCGCCCGCGTTCACGGCCTCGACAACGTGCGCGCCGGCGAGATGGTGGAGTTCCCGGGCGGCCTGAAGGGCATGGCGCTGAACCTCGAGACCGACAACGTCGGCGTCGTGATCTTCGGCAACGACCGCGACATCAAGGAAGGTGACACCGTCAAGCGCACCGGCACCATCGTGGACGTGCCGGTCGGCAAGGGCCTGCGGGGCCGCGTGGTCGACGGCCGCGGCAACCCGATCGATGGCAAGGGCCCGCTGGTCGACGTCGAGCGCAAGCGCGTCGAGGTGAAGGCGCCGGGCATCATTCCGCGCAAGTCGGTGCACGAGCCGATGCAGACCGGCCTGAAGGCCGTGGACAGCCTGGTGCCGATCGGCCGCGGCCAGCGCGAACTGATCATCGGCGACCGCCAGACCGGCAAGACCGCCGTCGTCCTCGACACCTTCATCAACCAGAAGCCGATCAACCAGGGCGACGACGAGAGCAAGAAGCTCTACTGCATCTACGTCGCCGTCGGTCAGAAGCGTTCGACGGTCGCCCAGATCGTCAAGGCGCTGGAAGACGCCGGCGCCATGGAGTACTCGATCGTGGTCGCCGCGACCGCGTCCGAGCCGGCTCCGATGCAGTTCCTGGCGCCGTACACCGGCTGCACCATGGGCGAGTTCTTCCGCGACAACGGCATGCACGCCGTGATCGTGTACGACGATCTGTCCAAGCAGGCCGTCGCCTACCGCCAGATGTCGCTGCTGCTGCGCCGCCCGCCGGGCCGCGAAGCCTACCCCGGCGACGTGTTCTATCTCCACAGCCGCCTGCTCGAGCGCGCCGCGAAGATGAACGACGCGCACGGCGCCGGCTCGCTGACCGCGCTGCCGGTCATCGAGACGCAGGCGGGCGACGTCTCCGCCTACATCCCGACCAACGTCATCTCGATCACCGACGGGCAGATCTTCCTGGAGACCGAGCTCTTCTACAAGGGCATCCGCCCCGCGGTGAACGTCGGCATCTCGGTCTCCCGCGTCGGCTCCGCGGCGCAGATCAAGGCGATGAAGCAGGTCGCCGGCCGCATCAAGCTCGAGCTCGCGCAGTACCGCGAGATGGCGGCCTTCGCGCAGTTCGCCTCGGACCTCGACGCCTCGACGCAGGCGCTGCTCGCCCGCGGCGCGCGGCTGACCGAGCTGCTGAAGCAGCCGCAGTTCAAGCC
>JAEYOB010000498.1 GCA_023412175.1 Pseudomonadota bacterium
GCCAAGCCGATGAGCCGCATCCGGACCGCGTCCTTCACCAGCACATCAATCTGCTCGTCAGCCGCCTGGACGAGCAGCAGCGCCGCTGGTTCGTTGCGCTTGAAGCCGAGCGCCTCGGCCGCGGTGGGGAAACCTTACTGGCGCAGATCACCGGCTTGGATCGGCGGACTATTCGGCGCGGGCGGCGGGAGCTCGCGGCCGGACTGGCTGAGCGCCCGATCGAGCGCGTGCGTGCCCCTGGTGGTGGCCGTCCGCCGCGAGAGGCGCAGGATCCGCAGTTGCTTGGCGCTCTGGAGGCGCTGCTCGCGCCGGAGACGGCCGGCGATCCGATGGGCCGCCGCTCCAAGGCCAAGCGCAGCTCACTGCACCAGCTGAGCACCGCCCTCTGCGCCGCCGGGCACCCGGCGAGCCGGCCGACGGTGGCGCGCCTGTTGCGCCAGCTCGGCTACTCGCCCAAGGTCAATGCCCGGCGCACGGAGGCACGCAGTTCGCCTCCCGAACGCGACGCTCAATTCCGCCACATTGCCAAGCAACGGGCGCAGTTCCAGGCTGCCGGCGAGCCCATCATCAGCGTCGACACGAAAAAAAAGGAACTGATCGGTAATTATAAGAACGCCGGACGCACTTGGTGCCGGACAGCACGAAGCCGTGCTGGTGCATGATTGGCTGCAGGATGCGGTTGGCCAGGCGATCCCCTACGGGATCTACGATCTGACGAGCAATCGCGGCTTCGTGTGCATCGGTGACTGCTTCGACACACCCCGCTTTGCGGTCGAGGCGATCTGCGACTGGTGGGCCAATGAGGGTAGCCGCCGCTTCCCCGAGGCCGAGCGCCTGCTCATCTTGGCCGACGCCGGTGGCTCGAAGAGCTGCCGCTCGCGCGTCTGGAAAGCGCAACTGCAAGAACAGCTCTGCGATCCTTGCGGGCTGGCGATCACGGTGTGTCACTATCCCAGTGGCTGCTCGAAGTGGAATCCCATCGAGCATCGGCTGTTCAGCGCCATCAGCGTGAACTGGTCCGGCGTCCCCTTACGCACCTTCGACACCGTTGTGCGCTACATCGCCGGGACCGTCACCACCGCTGGCCTGCGCGTGAGCGCTCTCCTCAAGCGTGGCGGCAATGAAACCGGCGAGCGCGTCTCCGATGCCGAAATGCGCCGTCTCCGCTTGGTTCCGCATGCCGTCTGCCCAGCGTGGAACTACACGCTCTCACCGCGAACCGCTTGGGACGACGGATGAGCGGATAATTCTCTGCCGTGCCCTAACTGCCTGTTTAAGAAGTGAGCCGCAGGCGACCTCAGATGACCCCGCGGCTACTCACGAAGGCCTCGTACTCCCGCTCGATTTCCTTTAACTCGCTAATGGCGTCATTAAAATTTCTCCACATTGCCAAAAGCGCCTCACGATCTGCCATGATGTTGTTTGCGGTGAATGCCCGCTGCGCCACGAGGTACATGCGTTGAATGGTCGGGCTCTTTTTCTGGTGCCCGTAAACCGCGGTGTAGTCCTTCAAGAGTCCATTAAGTTGAGTGGCGACCCCCCTCAGCGCGGCTTCGTCTCCATCGAGGGCTCCATCGATGTGGCTGCTGATTTTTTCTCGTGCACGAATAGCTCCCACGTTGGCTAGCTTCAGCCTGGTGAAGCACTGCCCCATCCGCAGCGGTAAATTATCGTAGGTATCGTCGTAATTTTCTTCAAAGAGTCTTTTTACGGCGGCACCGTATTTCTCCTTGGACACTGCCTTGGTGTATGCATCCATAGCGGCCTTCAGGGTGTTGAGGTCGCCGATGCCACCCTTGCTTTTATGCCATTTATCGAGTTGCGGCCCGATGCTTACCTTGGCCATTCCATCTTCAATCTTATGTTTCTTTTTGAAATCCTGCCAATCCTTGCGCGTGATCATGGCTACCTCCCTAAGTCGAAATTGTCTCTATTTAGACAGACAGAAGAGGCGAAGGCAATCTGATTTGTAGAGGTTGAACCGCGCCGGGTTTGTCGGAGGCTCCATTTCTTGAGAAGATGGAGTCATCATGACGAAACCGGGATCACGCACATACGCTCCTGAAGTCCGCGAGCGCGCCGTGCGCATGGTCTTCGAGCATCAAGGGGAGCACGCCTCGCAGTGGGCAGCGATCAGCTCGATCGCGGCGAAGATCGGCTGCAATCCCGAGACGTTGCGGGGTTGGGTCCGGCAAGCGGAGCGTGACGCGGGCAAGCGGCCGGGTCCGACAACGGACGAGCGGGAGCGGATCAAGGCGCTGGAGCGTGAGAACCGCGAGTTGCGCCAAGCGAACGAGATCCTTCGCAAGGCGTCGGCGTATTTCGCCCAGGCGGAGCTCGACCGCCCGTTCCGGAAATGATCGCCTTCATCGACGCGCATCGCGCCGTCCTCGGGGTCGAGCCGATCTGCAAGGTGCTGCCGATCGCCCCGTCGACCTACCGCGCCCATGCTGCCCGGCGGGCCGATCCGGCCAAGGCGCCGCCCCGCTCGCGAAGCGACGCGGAACTGAGTTTGGCTATCCAACAGGTCTGGGAGGCGAACTTTCAGGTCTATGGGGTACGGAAAGTCTGGCGGCAGTTGCGGCGGGACGGCATCGATGTGGCACGCTGTACGGTGGCCCGGCTGATGAGGCACATGGGCTTGAAGGGGGCGACACGGGGCAAGGCGGTGCGGACCACGATCAGCGACCGGGCGGCGCCATGCCCGCTCGACCGGGTGAACCGGCGGTT
>JAEYOB010000507.1 GCA_023412175.1 Pseudomonadota bacterium
GTTCTCCACCGTCGGCCTGAACCAGACCGCCGTCCACAACACGCGCCTGCGCGTCGGCGAGGGCATCGTCGGCGACATCGCCGGCCACGCGCGACCCATCGCGCTGGACAACGCGCCGTCCCACCCCAGCTTTGTCTACCGCCCGGAAACGGGCGAGGATCCGTTCCTGTCGCTGGCCGGCGTGCCGATCCTGCGCGGCGGCAAGGTGCGCGGCGTGCTCGTGCTCCAGCACAAGGAGCGCCGGCACTACGCCGAGGAGATCGTCGAGACGCTGCAGACCATCGCCATGGTGGTGGCCGAACTGGTCGCCGCCGGCGAGCTGGTCAGCCCGCAGGAGATTTCGACGCAGGGCGACCCGGCGCTGCTGCCGTCGCGCCTGTCGGGCGTGGCGCTCAACCCCGGCCTCGCCATGGGGGTCGCGGTGGTGCACCGGCCGCAGGTGACCATCCGCCAGATGATCGCCGAGGACGAGGGCTGCGAGCAGGAGCGCCTGACCGAGGCGCTGACCGCCATGCACAGCGCCATCGACGACCTGCTGGCGGCGGCGGCGCTGGCCGGGCTGGGCGAGCCGCGCGACATCCTGGAGACCTACCGGATGTTCGCCGAGGACCGCGGCTGGCTGTCGCGCATCCGCGAGGCGATCCGCATGGGCCTGACCGCGGAGGCCGCGGTGCAGCAGGTGCAGAACGACACCCGCGCCCGCATGAGCCACCTGACGGACCCGTACATCCGCGAGCGGCTCCTCGACCTCGACGACCTGACCAACCGGCTGCTGCTGCACCTCGCCGGCAAGAAGTCGGAAGCCGACGGCGCCACCCTGCCGGACGACCTCGTGCTGGTGGCGCGCTCGCTGGGCCCGGCCGAGCTGCTGGACTACGACCAGCGCCGGCTGCGCGGCGTCATCGTCGAGGAGGGCTCGCCCTCCAGCCACGTCTGCATCGTGGCGCGGGCGCTGGACATCCCGGTCGTCCAGGTGTCGGACGCGCTGAACCGCATCGAGGCGGGCGACCCGCTGATCGTGGACGGCGACCACGCCACAATCTTCGTGCGACCCGCCGAGGACATCCAGGACGCCTTCACCGAGAGCATGGACCTCCGCGCCCGGCGCGAGGAGATGTACGCGCAGACCCGCGCGCTGCCCTCGGTGACGCGCGACGGCGTGCCGATCTCCATCCAGCTCAACTGCGGCCTGCTCATCGACCTGCCGCACCTGCACGCCAGCGGCGCCGAGGGCATCGGCCTGTACCGCACCGAGATCCCGTTCATGGTGCGCTCCACCTATCCCGACGTGGACGTGCAGACCGACCTCTACGCCCGCATCATGGACGAGGCGGGCGACCGGCCGGTGGTGTTCCGCACGCTCGACGTCGGCGGCGACAAGATGCTGCCGTACATGAGCTCCGGCGAGGAGGAGAACCCCTCGCTGGGCTGGCGCGCCATCCGCATCGGGCTCGACCATCCCTCGCTGCTGCGCCAGCAGCTGCGCGCGCTGCTGTGCGCGGCGGCCGGGCGCCCCCTGTCGGTGATGTTCCCGATGGTCGCCGAGGTGGCCGAGTTCGAGGCGGCCCGCCACATCCTGAACCTGGAATTGGAGCGCCTCGTCGAGCACGGCCGCGAGCCGCCGAGCACGCTCCGCGTCGGCGTGATGATCGAGGTGCCGTCGCTGCTGTTCCAGTTGCCGGCGCTGCTGCCGCGGGTGGACTTCGTCTCGGTCGGCTCCAACGACCTGACGCAGTACGTGTTCGCCGCCGACCGCGGCAACCCGCGCACCGCCACCCGCTACGACCCGCTGTCGCCGCCGATGATGTGCCTGCTGCGCCGCCTTGTCGAAGCGTGCAACGAGGCCGAGGTGTCGCTGTCGCTGTGCGGCGAGATGGCCGGCCGGCCGCTCGACGCCATGGCGCTGATCGGCATGGGCTTCCGCACGCTGTCGATGGCGCCGCCGTCGGTCGGCCCGGTGAAGACCATGCTGCGCTCGCTGGACGTGGCGGCGTTGCGCCAGTACATGCAGGGCCTCTTCCAGCGCCCCGACCACAGCCTGCGCCCAAAGCTGAAGGCCTTCGCCAAGGACCACGGGGTGCTGATCTGAGGGGCCCCGCCCTCCCCTTCCCAGACAACATTGCCTTCCCCGACGCCGTTTTGTTACTAAGGCCTCGGCTGGAAGGCGTGTATAACGCCGACCAACGCAGTCTCCGGCTGCTGCATGCACGACACGGCAGATCCCATGGGCGAACGCAAGCACACCGACTCCACCGCCACCACGACCGGGTGGGGCGCCGCCGATCCGGCCAGCGTCAGCGCGACGCTGCGCGAGGCGCGCCAGCAGCTTGGGGTCGAGCTGCACGAGGTCGCGGCGATGCTGCGCATCCGCGCGCCCTACCTCCAGGCGATCGAGGACGGCCGCTTCGACGAGTTGCCTGGCAGCACGTACGCCGCCGGCTTCCTGCGCTCCTACGCCGAGTATCTGGGCCTCGACCCGGAGGCGGTCCTGCGCCGCTACAAGGACGAGGCGGCGGGCCGGGGCGGCAGGCAGCAGTTCTACCTCCCGACTCCGGCCGCCGAGGGCCGCGTGCACGGCGGCACGGTGCTGCTCGGCACGCTGGTTCTGGCCGGCATCGTCTACGGCTCCTGGTACTATCTGTCGGCGACCGATCGCTCGATGACCGACATGGTTCCGGTGCTGCCGGACCGGCTGGTCTCGCTGCTCGACAACCTGCCCTGGAATTCCAACGGCCAGCCGCAGGCCACGGCCATCGGCGGCGCTGAGGCGCCGTCCGTTCCGCTCGCCGCGCCCGCCGGCTCCGCCCCGGCAACGGTCGCCGCGGCACCGGCTGGT
>JAEYOB010000448.1 GCA_023412175.1 Pseudomonadota bacterium
CGGCACCATCCGCATGCACCAGGAGCGCCGCTATCCCGGCCGCACCAGCGCCACCGACCTGACCAACCCGGACTTCGCGGCGCTGGCGCGCAGCTACGGCGCCTTTGGCGCGGTGGTGGAGCGTACGGAGGACTTCCAGCCGGCCTTCGAGGCGGCGCTGGCGAGCGGCACGGCGGCGGTTCTGGAACTGCGAGTCGACCCTGAACAGATCACCACGCGCACCACCCTCACCGCGCTCCGGTCCACGGCGCAGGGCAAATAGGGCTCCTGCCGGTGGGGTTTTCCTTACCAACGGGAAGTATTGCACAGTTTTTGTGCCGATATCCGCCGGTTGGACGTGCGTTCGCCCTGTGTTAACGGTATAAACGAAGACGGCGTATTATGCGCCGCAAAAACCAAAAGAAAAGCGGGGGCATTTCTCCGCCAACGCTGAACAGGACAGGATGATGGACTGGGACAAGCTTCGGGTGTTCCATGCCGTGGCCGAAGCAGGGAGCTTTACGCACGCCGGCGAATCTCTCAACCTGAGTCAGTCGGCGGTCAGCCGGCAGATCAGTGCCTTGGAAGAAAGCCTGGGCGTTCCGCTCTTCCACCGCCACGCGCGCGGGCTGATTCTCACCGAGCAGGGCGAGCTGCTGCATCGCACCGCCCGCGACGTGTTCGCCAAGCTGTCGATGACCGAGGCCATGCTCACCGAGAGCAAGGAGACCCCGAAGGGGCCCCTGAAGGTGACGACCACGGTCGCCTTCGGCTCGACTTGGCTGGCCCCGCGCATCCAGGAGTTCCTGTCGATCTACCCGGACATCCAGCTGACGCTGCTGGTCGACGACACCGAACTGGACCTGGCCATGCGCGAGGCGGACATCGCCATCCGCATGAACACGCCGCGCCAGCCGGACCTGATCCAGCGGCACCTGATGTCGATCCGCTTCCACATCTACGCGCACCAGAGCTACGTGAAGCGCCGCGGCATGCCGAAGACGGTGGCCGAACTGGCGGAGCACGACATCATCGTCTACCCATCCGATGTCCGCGCGCCCGTGCCCAACGTCAACTGGATCCTCGACCTGGGGGACGGCGCGGCGCGCGCCGGCCGGCCGGTGCTGCAGGTCAACAGCGTCTACGCCATCTACCGTGCCGTGGAGAGCGGGTTGGGCATCGCCGCGCTGCCGGATTTCCTGGTGGAGAACGCCCGCGACTTCGTGCGCGTTCTGCCCGATGTGAACGGCCCGAAGGTCGATTCCTACTTCGTCTACGCCGAAGAGCTGCGCCATTCCAAGCGCATCGCGGTCTTCCGCGACTTCCTGGTCCGCAAGGTGGCCGAGAGCCAGTTCTGAACCGGCCGGGTTGGGCCGCGTGTCGCGCGGTCCAACCCGGGCGCTCCGGCGGCGATGGCGCCCTCATGGACTGCGCTCCCTGCGCGCCAAGTATTCCCACAAGAATCCGGTATTTTAACAAAGATTTTTGGAATGCCGCCGGCGCATCGCGACTCCGAGTCGCCCGGATCGCCGTGCCGGAATCCCCCGGTAGACCGTGCCTTTTTGGGGAACCTTCATCGGGATCGGGAATCCAATTGTGATTCCAGCGCCTTGCAAGCCATGCAGATCGTGCATGGTAGGATTAGTTAATTGTAAATGGCGTAATTGCGGCAGAGTGCTCAAATTCAAGGCGTTGGGTGCTGCGACGCAGCATCTGGCGTTTCATCCTGGGATCGCTCCCGGGGCTGGGCTTCGGCCCAGCGTCTCCCAGACGTGAAGCCTCCCTGTTCAACTTCGCCGCTAGGTCAATGACTTAGCGGCGGATTTTTTTTGGGCGGAGCGTTGGGGGCTCGTGGGGGCTTGGAATGGCCGGGTTTTCAGCAAGTCTCTTTGGTTAGCGCTGTCGCGCCACCGTCGACGCCGACTTGGTAAAGGACAGCGCCGATCTGCGGGCCCCGTCCATCCTGGCGAGCCTGTTCCGCCAACGGCCGCGGCCGGGCGGCTGAGCCGGAAGCGGAGCGCAGGCGCGCTCACGGCCGGCCTGCGGTCCCCGGCGTTTGAACGATCATGCCCCGCTGGGGCATGCCGCGATAGGGAGGGTATGGCGGCCGCCCAGGCACAGACCGGGCGGCCCTGCTATCGTTGTCTCGGCTTGGTGCCGGCGCGCTCAATCCTTCGCCGGCTGCTCGTCGCCGGCGGCGCCCATCGCCTTGAACAGGTCATAGATGCGCCGGCGCACAGGCTCGTTCTGGATGCGATAGTAGGCGCGCACCAGTTCCAGCGTCTCGCGCCGCGTCATGACGCCGGTCGCTTCGCTGTCGCCGGACGGCCCCATGGCGCCGGGGTGGCCGCGCTCCGCCAGGATCTCGGCCGGCATGTCGTCGAAGAAGAACGACACCGGCACGTCCAGAACCTGGCCGAACTGCCACAGCCGGGAGGCCGAGACGCGGTTGCCGCCCTTTTCGTACTTCTGGATTTGCTGGAACGTCAGGCCAACGGAGTCGGCGAGCGCCGTCTGGCTCATGCCCATCAAGGTACGCCGGAGCCGGATTCGCGATCCGACATGAACATCAACGGCGTTGGGGCCGCCCTCTTCGTCGTCGCTTTTCGGGCGCGAGGGCTGCTGCATGTTACGCTTGACCATGGGTGCCTATGACTGTTTTGCCGCGCACGGCTGGATGCATACGCCCGTATGCTCGCTGTACGCTCGCACAAAATCAATGGCAATGCTTAGGCCAGTAAAGGATTCGATGCAGGGCAGGCAAGCGAAGGGCGCCCGGCGGGCGCCCTTCATGGTGTGTTCGGAAGGTTTTCAGCCTTCGGCGGGCGGTGCGGCGGCACCGGATTCCTGGGGTTTCAGCGCGGTATCGGCCTTGGGACGGGGGCGGCCGCGCATCGAGTGCTTGTAGGTCACGTTCTCCGACGGACCTGGGGCGCATTGGGTGATCGTGCCGCCCTTGGACAGGTAAGCTTCGGTCAGCGCTTCAAGGCTGTTGCGATCGATCGCTTTCGAGTCGGACTTCATGAGGTCTCCATTCGCCGCCGGATGCGCGGCTCTCGCGTGCGACCATAGCAGGCGCCGAAGGCGCAGGGCATGTCACAGATGGAATAGCACGAAACGGAAGGGAGGAACGCCGCGTCGCGGGCGGGGGGCGGCGCGCCCTGGCGGGGCAGGCTGTCTTCATTACCTCCTTCACCGTACGCTACCCCGGCTGCGCGCTCGAACCCCGGCGCGGCCAAACGTTTATCTCGTGCGTTCCGAACGCGGGCGCTGAGCAACGGAGCAGGAGACGGGCGGTATGCGGCGGCAAGCGGTGTGCGGAGTAGCGGCGGCCCTGGCGGTCCTCACGGGGACCTTGATGGTGTCGGCGGCCGGCACCGTGCGGGCGGCCGACTGCTGGCTGCTCGACGACACCGCCTTGGAGGAAGTGCAGGAGCAGGGCCGTTGCGACGACGCCTTCTCGCGCCACGCCGCTCCTGCGGTGAAACCCGTCCCCGTTCCCGCCGCCAAGCCCGAGCCTCCCCGCAAGGCGAAGGCGGCCCGCCGGGCGTCGAAGGCGAAGGCGAAACCGGCGCCGGATCCGCTGGCGTCGCTGGAACGGTTCCTGTCCTGCGCGAAGCCGGCGCAAGGGTCGCTCGGCCGTTCCAGGAACGGCGGCATCGACCACCTCGCCTACGGCCACGCGGGGCGGCCGGCGCATCGGTAGGCGGTTATCGGCCCTCGGACGGCGGGTCGCGCGGCGGATCCAGAAGTTGCACCCCGCAGGCAACGAGGACCTTCAGCGCCAGTTCGACGGCATCGTTCCGGGTCAGCAGGAATTCGCGGCCGGCAATGTCGATGCCGATGGTGTCGGGATCCTCCGAAAAGGTTCGGACCCGAGTCTTCGATGGCGGACTTCCGGGCAGGGACATCGGCCGGTGTGGGCGGTGGGTGGTGCGGAATGCTTAAGGTAGTATCGAAAACCTTCGCTCTCAATCGGCCGTCCGGCCGAGCGGCATCGGAGATGCCGGCTCGACTCGGGTCGATTCGAAGCAGCGCGGCCGGTCCTCCTCCCCGGCCGGCGCCGGAGCCGGCCGGGCGGGATTGCGGCCGCAGTCGCCGCGATGGCGACAGCGGGAGCTGCGGCAGTCCGGTGCCGGGGCGGTCATGCGCGGCTCCCGGACCGGATCAATGGCTCATCAGCACCGGCACCGTCATGTGCTGGAGCATGTAGCGCGTCATGCCGCCCAGCACCTGCTCGCGCAGGCGGGAACGGCCGTAGGCGCCCATCACCACCAGATCGCACGACTCGTCGGCAACGGTGTTCAGCAGGGTGTCGCCGGGCTCCACGGCGTCGGTGGTGACATGCGACGCCTGGACCCGGCCGTGCCGCGACAGATGGCGGGCGATGTCCGCCCCCGGCTCGTCGCCCAGGCCGAGCGGCCCTGGCTTCGGATTCACCGCCAGCACCAGCACGCGCTGCGCCTTGGCGATCAGCGGCAGGGCGTCGCCCACGGCGCGCGCCGCCTCGCGGCTGGCGTTCCAGCCGACCAGCACCCGCTCGCCCACCGAGGCGAAGGTGCCGGCGTAGGGCACCACCAGCAGCGGCCGGCCGCAGTCGAACACCAGATCCTGCGGCTGCACCGCGGGCACGTCGTGGTCGTGCTCCGGGTCCACCTGGCCCACCACGACGAGGTCGGCGTACCGGCCGTGCACAGCCACCTGTTCGGTGGGGATGCCGCGCACCGCACGCCATTCCGAGCGGTCGGTCAGCCCGAAGCGGCGCATGCGGTCGTCGAACAGCGCCGCGGCCTTGGCGTTCAGCTCCTCGGTCCGGGCGCGCTGCGCGGCGCGTATGACCTCCGGAATCTGGGCGTCGAGAAAGTTCGGGATGGTCGCCGCGGTGACCACGTACAGACCGGTCACATGGGCGTCGTGCTTCACCGCCAGCTGGGCCGCCACATCGATTCGCGCAGCCGCCGCCGGCGTGTCATCGACCACCACCAGCAGATCCTTGAGTGACATGATTCTCTCCCCTTCCACGCGCGGCTCCCGTCCTTGCGAGCGGGGCTCCGCGACCGGAGAGTCGCGCGAATTGCCTATGATTATAAACCCGACGCCGCTGTGAAATCGACGGCGACGAAGACGACCCCGCCGCGCGTCCGGCGCAGAGCCGGGCGGCGGCCTCGCGTGCCACGCCCGACAGTCGAGTGCGGCTCGCCTGCGGGCGCAGATCCTGTTTCATGCGGCAACCATTGCGTGCCGCGCGTGGTGTTTCCGTGCTCTCGTGCAGCTGCATACCAGCGTATAATTGTGCCGACCGGCGGCGTTATTGGCGGGATTGGTTTTGACGTACACGCGAGGTTTCGCGTAATTGTTGCTTATTCACCCACTCCATTGGTTCACGTCCTCCCTTGCCCATGATGCCGGACCCTCACCTTGACGCGCTGGCCGCCGCCCTCACCGGGCGCGACACCGACGTGCCTGCGCTCGACACGCTGTTGCAGGTGATGGAGGCGATGCCGTTCATGGTGGGCCTGTTCGACACGCACCGCCGGCACGTGTACGCCAACCCGGCTTATCAGGCCTTCATGGGCAACGGCCTGCCGGACCTCAGCGGCCGGACCATGGGCGAGGTGCTGGGCGACGACCATTTCCGCCTGACCCAGGGCATGGCCGACCGCGCGTTGCGCGGCGAGGTAGTGCAGACCGAGGGCTGGATGCCGCACCCCGGCGGCGGGCAGCACTACGTCATCCGCCTGCACGCGCCGCACCGCCGGCCGGACGGCACCATCGCCGGATATTTCGTGCTGCTGCACGACATCACCGAGCGCCGCAAGACTCAGGACGACCTGTTCCGCCTCGCCTACTACGACCCGGTGACCGGGCTGGCGAACCGGCTGCTCCTGCTGAAGCACATGGGCGACTATCTGGCGGTGGGCGAGCCGTTCACCCTGGTCATCGTCGACATCGACCGGTTCGTCGAGATCCGCACCAGCCTGGGCCAGGCCTTCGCCAACGAACTGCTGATCGACCTCGCCAACCGGCTGGGCCGCGACGGCGGCCCGGTGGACCTGCTGGCGCGCGTCAGCGACCACGCCTTCGCGCTGCTGGTCGCCGGCGAGTGCGACCCGCCCGCCGTCGAGCGCAAGATCGAGCGCGTCGCCGCCGTGGTGCGCGCCGCGCGCTCCAGCTCCGGCTCCGCGGTGTTCCTGTCGGCCAGCATCGGC
>JAEYOB010000538.1 GCA_023412175.1 Pseudomonadota bacterium
CGTCCGTCCGGCCTCTACCTACCGGGCCGGGGCGGGACGGGCAGGGGGCGCCGTGCCGTCCGCGCCCCATGTAATATCGAAGGCGGGCAAGCAGCGAGCGGAGAGCCGGATGACCACGGGGACCGTCAAATGGTTCAACGCCACCAAGGGGTATGGTTTCATCGAGCCGGAGGACGGGTCGGCCGACGTGTTCGTCCACATCAGCGCCGTCGAGCGCGCCGGCCTCGGCACGTTGAACGAGGGGCAGCGCATCTCCTATGAGTTGCAGCGCGACCCGCGCAGCGGCAAGAACGCGGCGGTTAATCTGAGCGCCGCGTGACCCGCCCGGCGGCGTCCGGGTTTCCCTTTTCCTTCCGGCCTCTTACCTTCGGAAAGGGCCGCCACTCCCGAGTTGACACGTCCCGAGTAGCATCGCCTAATGGCTTGATATGCCACGCCGCAGCGACCCTGCCTGCGGCTATGCGAACCGGGTTACGGGAGACCAGAACCATGAACCGCATCCTGCTGGGTGCCGGCCTTGCCATGACCGCCGCGCTTGCCCTCGCTGCGCCGGCCAATGCTGCCAAGACCCTTGTCTACTGTTCGGAAGGCAGTCCCGAGAATTTCAACCCGCAGCTCAACACGACCAGCACCAGCATGGACGTGCAGGCGCCGGTCTACAACAACCTTGTCCAGTTCGAGTACGGCGGCACCAAGGTCCAGCCGGCGCTGGCGGAGTCGTGGACGGTCTCCGAGGACGGGTTGACCTACACCTTCAAGCTGCGCCAGGGCGTGAAGTGGCACAGCACGAACGACTTCAAGCCGACGCGCGACTTCAACGCTGACGACGTGCTGTTCTCGTTCGAGCGGCAGTGGAAGGCGGACCATCCCTACAACAAGGTGTCCGGCGGCGGTTACGACTACTTCAAGGACATGGGATTCCCCGAGCTCCTGAAGTCGATCGAGAAGGTGGACCCCTACACCGTCAAGTTCACCCTGAACAAGGTCGAGGCTCCGTTCATCGCCAACCTGGCGATGACCTTCGCCGGCATCCTGTCGGCCGAGTACGGCGACGCGCTTCTGAAGAAGAAGACGCCGGAGAAGATCGACCAGGTTCCGGTCGGCACCGGCCCGTTCCAGTTCGTCGCCTACCAGAAGGACGCGGTGATCCGCTACAAGGCGTTCGAGTCCTACTGGGGCGGCAAGACGCCGCTCGACAACCTCGTCTTCGCCATCACGCCGGACGCCGCGGTGCGCTACGCCAAGCTGAAGGCCGGCGAGTGCCACGTGATGCCGTTCCCCAACCCGGCCGACCTGGAGGCGATGAAGAAGGATCCGTCCATCACCATGATGGAGCAGGAGGGGCTGAACATCGGCTACCTCGCCTTCAACGTCACCAAGAAGCCCTTCGACGACGTCCGCGTGCGCCGCGCCCTCAACATGGCCATCGACAAGAAGGCCATCGTCGATGCGGTCTACCAGGGCTCCGGCGTGCCGGCCAAGAACCCGATCCCGCCGACCATGTGGTCGTACAACAAGGCGGTCGAGGACTACCCCTTTGATCCTGAGAAGGCGAAGAAGCTGCTGGCCGAGGCCGGCTATCCCGACGGCTTCGAGACCGACCTGTGGGCGATGCCGGTGCAGCGCCCCTACAACCCGAACGCCAAGCGCATGGCCGAGATGATGCAGGCCGACCTCGCCAAGGTCGGCGTCAAGGCCAGCATCAAGCAGTACGAGTGGGGCGAGTACCGCAAGCGCCTCCAGGCCGGCGAGCACCAGATGGGCATGCTGGGCTGGACCGGCGACAACGGCGATCCGGACAACTTCCTGCACGTCCTGCTCGGCTGCGACGCCTCGCGCGTCGGCGGCTCGAACATCTCCAAGTGGTGCTACAAGGAATACGACGACCTCATCCTCGAAGCCAAGCGCACCACCGACGTCGGCGCGCGCACCAAGCTGTACGAGCAGGCGCAGGTCATCTTCAAGGAGCAGGCCCCGTGGTTCACGGTGGCGCACTCCATCGTCCACATGGCGCTCAACAAGAACGTCGTGGGCTACAAGATGGACCCGTTCGGCCACCACCTGTTCTACGGGGTGGACCTGAAGCAGTGACCGGGCGGGGCGGGACGCCCGCCCCGGAACCGGGTCGGTAATATTGTTACTGGACAAACGGAACGCGGGGGCGTAAGTCCCCGCTCCACAAGGGGGCTCCGGCCCCCTTGTCTGCTTTCCATCCCGGCAACCCGCCAGCCCCGGTATCTGCCATGTTCCGCTTCATCCTGACGCGGGCGAGTCTGGTCATCCCGACCTTCCTCGGCGTCACTTTCCTGAGCTTTCTGCTGATCCGGCTGGTGCCCGGCGACCCGATCGAGGTGCGCGTGGGCGAGCGCGGCATCCCGCCCGAGCGTCTGGCCGAACTGCGCCACGAGCTGGGCCTCGACCAGCCGCTGTGGAAGCAGTTCGCGGACTATGTCGGCGGCGTGCTGTCCGGCGACCTCGGCACCTCCCTGGTGACGCAGAACCCCGTGCTGTCCGAGTTCTTCGCGCTGTTCCCGGCGACCATCGAGCTGGGGCTGGCGGCGATCCTGTTCGCCGCGCTGCTCGGCCTGCCGGCCGGCATCATCGCGGCGGTCAAGCGCGGCTCCTGGTTCGACCACGGGGTGATGGGGCTGAGCCTCACCGGCTATTCCATGCCGATCTTCTGGTGGGGCCTGCTGCTGATCCTGTTCTTCTCGGTGCAGCTCGGCTGGACGCCGGTGTCCGGGCGGCTGGACCTGCTGTACTACGTCGAGGCGCGCACCGGCTTCATGCTGATCGACACCTGGCTGGCCGACGAGCCCGGCGCCTTCGTCTCGGCGCTGCGCCATCTGGTCCTGCCGGCCATCGTGCTGGGCACCATCCCGCTGGCGGTGATCGCGCGCATGACGCGCTCGGCCATGCTGGAGGTACTGGGCGAGGACTACATCCGCACCGGCCGCGCCAAGGGCCTGTCCGAAGGCCGGGTGATCGGCCTGCACGCGCTGCGCAACGCGCTGATCCCGGTGGTCACGGTGATCGGCCTCCAGGTCGGCACGCTGCTGGGCGGCGCGATCCTGACCGAGACGATCTTCTCCTGGCCCGGCGTCGGCAAGTGGCTGGTCGAGTCGATCAACCGCCGCGACTACCCGGCGCTCCAGGGCGGGGTGCTGCTGGTGGCGACGACGGTGATGACCGTGAACCTGCTGGTGGACCTGCTCTACGGCGTCCTCAACCCCCGCATCCGGCACGCGCGGTGAAGGTGACCCCATGACCATGGACGTGCAATCCAACGCGGTGGTGGAGCCCATCACCACCTCCGCCCCGCCGCACCCGCTGGCGGAGTTCTGGTACCATTTCCGCCAGAACACCGGCGCGGTGATCGGTCTCGTCGTCATCGTGCTGCTGGTGCTGCTCGCGGTGTTCGCCGACGTGCTGATGCCGCATTCGCCGGTCGAGCAGTTCCGCGACGCCATCCTGGTGCCGCCGGTCTGGCACGAGGGCGGTAGCTGGACCCACATCCTGGGCACCGACGACATCGGCCGCGACATGCTTTCGCGCCTGATGCACGGGGCGCGGCTGTCGCTGCTGATCGGCCTGATCGTGGTGACGCTGTCGCTGGCCGTCGGGCTGTCGCTGGGCATGACGGCCGGGTTCTTCGGCGGGGTGGTGGACATCGCCATCATGCGCCTGATGGACATCCTGCTGTCCCTGCCCAGCCTGCTGCTCGCCATCGTCGTTGCCGCGATCCTCGGGCCGGGGCTGTTCAACGCGATGCTGTCGGTCTCGGTGGTCGTCATCCCGCACTACGCGCGGCTCACCCGCGCCTCCGTGCTGGCCGAGATGTCCAAGGACTACGTGATCGCCAGCCGCGTCGCCGGCGCCGGGCCGCTGCGGCTGATGGTGGTCAACGTGCTGCCCAACTGCATGGCGCCGCTGATCGTGCAGGCGACGCTCTCTTTCTCCAACGCCATCCTCGATGCGGCCGCCCTCGGCTTCCTCGGCATGGGCGCGCAGCCGCCGACACCGGAATGGGGAACGATGCTCGCCGAGGCGCGCGAGTTCATCCTCAGGGCATGGTGGGTGGTGACGCTGCCCGGCCTCGCCATCCTCATCACGGTGCTGGCGATCAACCTGAT
>JAEYOB010000656.1 GCA_023412175.1 Pseudomonadota bacterium
GCTTAAAACCGGATCGTCCGCGGCACGGAGAGTCATGCCCGCGGCGCAGTTCCGGCATGCCCGGTGCCGGCTCGCGAGCCATTCTCCCTTGTGCTAGACCGGGCGCATGGCGACCATCGGTAACGCACCCTTTGACCGGCACAACCCGGCACTCACCGGTCTGCTCTCGGCATCCGGCGCCTTCCTTCTCTGGGGCTTGGTGGCGCCGGTCTATTTCAAGCTGCTGAGCAGCGTCGGCCCGCTGGAGATCGTTGCACACCGGGTGGTGTGGACGGTGCTGCTGGTGGGCATCGTCGTGATGGCCACCCAGGGGCCGGCGGCGGTATTCCGCGCCGTGGGCTCATGGCGGCGCCTTGGCGTCCTGACGGTGACGACGGCCCTGGTCTCCGCCAACTGGCTCATCTTCATCTACGCCACGATCAGCGGCCAGATGCTGCAGACCAGCCTCGGCTACTACATCAACCCGCTGATCAGCGTGCTGCTCGGCGTCGTCTTCCTGCACGAACGGCTGTCGCGCCAGCAGCTCGTGGCGGTGGCGGTGGCCGGTGCCGGCGTGCTCAGCCTCGTGCTGTGGTACGGGACGATGCCGTGGATCGCGCTGGGGTTGGCGTTGACCTTCGGCTTCTATGCGCTCGTCCGCAAGAAGGCCGCCATCGAGCCGATCACCGGCCTCGTGGTGGAAACGTCGCTGCTGGTGCCACTGGCGCTCGGTTATCTTCTGTGGCTGGGAGCGGATGGAGCCTTCTTCAGCGGCGGCGCAGGCCCGGCGCTGCTGCTCGTCCTGTCCGGGCCGGTCACCGCCATCCCGCTGGTGTTGTTCATGGTGGGCGCGGCGCGCCTCAAGCTCTCCACCATCGGCCTGCTCCAGTACATCAGCCCGACGGGGCAGCTTCTCCTCGGCGTGCTGGCCTACGGCGAGGCGTTCACCCCGGCGCACGCCGTCGCCTTCGGCTGCATCTGGGTGGCCCTGGCACTGTATTCGCACGACGCCTTCACCGCCCACCGCGCCGCGCGCCGGATGACCGGGCGCGCCGCGGCGGGAGATTAGACTTTCGGCGCCAGCCCGCGGGCGATGGTGGCGGCAAGGCTGCGGGCCACGGCGCACACCCGGTCGGCATCCTCGGCGAACACCACCTGGTCCAGGAAACCCAGGCCGAAGCTCAGCGTCGCAACCCCCGCGGCAACGCTCGGCAGGTCGGCGGCCGGATCGATCAGCCCCTTCTCCCGCAGCGCCTCCAGCCGCGACAGCAGGCAGGGGATGCGGTTCTCCGACAGGGTACGGCCCATCTCCGCGGCGATGGCCGGATCGACCAGCGCGCGGCCCATCATCACCTTGGTGAAGTCACGGCACTTCCAGCCGTGCTCGGCCTGCCGGCGCAGGAAGCCGTATACCTCCTGCTCGACGCAGGTCCCCATTGTCGGCGGCAGGGTGCAACCCTGCGCCTCCTCGCGGCCGTAGCGCTCGACCACCGCCAGCAGCAGGCCGGCCTTGCCGTTGAAGTAACGCTGGATCAGCTGCTCGTTGACACCGGCGCGTCCGGCGATCTCGCGCGTCGTCGCGGCGTCGAAGCCGCGCTCTGCGAACACCTGCTTGCCGGCGTCCAGCAATGCGTTCGCCGTCGCCTCGCGGTCGCGCTTGCGGGGACCAGCGCAGCCCTCGTCACCCCGCGCGCACGGGGTCTCCTCGTCCAACATGGCGTCCTTCCTC
Organism: Pseudomonadota bacterium; assembly: GCA_023412175.1. Lineage (GTDB taxonomy): Bacteria > Pseudomonadota > Alphaproteobacteria > Azospirillales > Azospirillaceae > Azospirillum. The sequence continues at coordinate 1,709 of JAEYOB010000656.1, forward strand.
GCGGGCCGCTGTGCCCGACGATCTTATAATAGGTATGCACACACATACTTGACAAGCCGCTCGCTCACAGTAAGTATGTATCCACATACATACCTGAGGACGCGAGCCCACCATGAGCCAGACCGACCTGTTCACGCCCGTCCGCCTCGGCCCCTTCGAGCTGCCGAACCGCATCGTCATGGCGCCGATGACGCGCAGCCGGGCCGGTGACGGCAACGTCCCGACGCCCCTGATGACCGAGTATTACACGCAGCGCGCCTCTGCCGGCCTGATCATCACCGAGGCGACCCAGGTGTCCGACACCGCGCAGGGCTATCCCAGCACGCCGGGCATCCACACCAACGCCCAGGCCGCCGGCTGGCGCCGCGTGACCGAGGCGGTGCACACCCAGGGCGGGCGCATCTTCGTGCAGCTCTGGCACGTCGGCCGCATCTCGCACCCGATGTTCCAGCCGAACGGCGCCCTGCCCGTCGCTCCCTCGGCCATCGCCGCCCAGGGCGAGCTGTACACCGGCGAGGGCATGAAGCCGTTCCCGGTGCCGCGCGCCCTGGAGACCGCCGAGATCCCCGGCCTCGTCCGCGACTTCGCCGAGGCCGCCAAGCGTGCGGTGTACGACTCCGGCTTCGACGGCGTCGAGATCCACGGCGCCAACGGCTACCTGATCGACCAGTTCCTGCGCGACGGCACCAACAAGCGCACCGACGCCTACGGCGGTTCGGTCGAGAACCGCGCCCGTTTCCTGCTGGAGGTGGTCCAAGCCACGGTCGCCGCCATCGGCGCCGACCGCGTCGGCGTGCGCCTGTCGCCCAACGGCACCTTCAACGACATGAGCGACAGCGACCCGGCTCCTCTGTTCGGTTATGTCGCCAAGGCGCTCAGCACCTTCGGGCTGGCCTACCTGCACGTGATCGAGGGCATCGACGGCCCGATGGCGCTGCCCGCCGGCGCCAAGCCGGTGGCCGCCGACCTGCGCGCCGCCTTCAAGGGGACGTACATCATCAACGGCGGCTATACCCGCGAGGCCGCCGACGCCGCGCTGGCTAAGGGTGAGGCCGATCTGGTGAGCTTCGGCGCGCCGTTCATCAGCAACCCCGACCTGCCGGCCCGCCTGAAGCTCGGCGCCCCGCTGGCCGAGGGTGATCGGGACAGCTTCTACGGCGGAACGGAGAAGGGCTACACCGACTACCCGGCGCTGGAGACGGTGGACGCCTGAACCAAGGGGACTGAAGTGGTCCCCGTTTCCCGGACAGTTTGGCGGCTGGGATAAGCTTGGTTCAGATCTCCATCACGCCACCAAGTTGATGCCGTCCAGGCTGTCCGCATAGACCTCGTCCGGCGCCCTGCCGCCGAG
>JAEYOB010000662.1 GCA_023412175.1 Pseudomonadota bacterium
GTGCCGGGCGCGCCGCGCCGGGCGCAGGCGCGCGCCGTGATGCCGGTTCCCGTCGCGACGTCGAGGACGTGCTCGCCCGGCCGGGGGGCGAGCCCGGCAACGGTGGTATCGATCCCGTCGTAGATGCCGCGGATGATCTCTTCGTAATCCCGGCCGCCCGAACTCCAGACGGCGGCGGCGCGTTCGTTGTGCGGCTGAACAATCGGGGCGGCGGTGGTCTGGACGTCCATGTCATCCTCTTTGCTGAAAGGGCTCGCCCGACCTGCCGGGCTTCGCTGGGAAGGATTGCCGGCCCCCGTCAGCCGGTCGTCAAACGGACGCCGGCCGAAGCGTCAAAAAGACGTCAAAATGCGACCCTCTGCTTCAGAGGTACCCCTGCTCGGCCGACGCACCTCTGACAACAAAACTCCGGCCTGTTATGGTGCCGGGCTTGGACACGCTGCTTCCAGGCGCGAGATGGTCGGACCGACTCTGCGGCTTCTGGGCGGTTTCGCGCTCGCCGACGCGGGCGGGCGCGTGCTCGTCCCGCCGGGGCGCAAGGCCCAGGCGCTGCTGGCCTGTTTGGCGCTGGACGCGCCGCGGCCGGTCTCACGGGAGCGTCTGGCCGGCCTGCTGTGGGACGAACGCGAGGAACGGCGGGCGCGGCACAGCCTGCGCCAGTGCGTGATGGAACTGCGCCGCCTCGGCGAACAGGCGGGCTGCGACCTGATCCGCACGGACAAGGACATGCTTTCCCTGGCGCTTCCGGTCGAGGGGGTGGATGGGCTGGCGGTCGAGCGTCTGGCCCGTGAGGGGACGCCCGATGCGTTGCGCACCGCCAGCGGTCTGTGCGCAGGCATGCTGCTGCCCGGGGCGGAAATCGGTACCGAAGGCTTCGACACGTGGCTGGCCGGTGAGCGCGCCCGGTTTGCGCGGCTGGCGGCCGGCGTCTTTGCGCGTCTGACGGCGCTGTGCGAGGCGCAGGGGGATTGGGACGGCCTCACATCCACGGCCGAGCGCTGGCTGGCCCTCGACCCCGCTTGCGAAGAGGCTCACCGAAGCCTCATGCGCGTGCACGCGCACGCCGGGCGGCGTTCCGCTGCCGTGCGCCAGTACCAAGCCTGTGCCGAGGCGGTGCGCCGCTGCCTGGATGCCGACCCGGAGGAGGAGACGGTCGAGCTGCTGCACTGCATCCGCGACCGTCCGCCGGCAGCATCCGTGAGAACCCTGCCGACGATCGAGGTCGGCGATTCTCGGGGTCCGGAGCGGTGGGCCCTGCCTGATCGGCCGTCACTGGCCGTGCTGCCCTTCGAAACCATCGGCGGGCCGGCCGAGGGGGGCGGGTTCGCCGATGGCGTCGCTTTCGATGTGTTGACGCGGCTGGCGCGGCTGCGCTCGCTGTTCGTCATCGCGCGCGGTTCATCCTTCCGCTTCCGCGGCGCCCAGATAGACCCGCGCACGGCCGGGCGTGCGCTCGGCGTGCGCTACCTCGTCGCCGGTTCGGTCCGGCTCCATAACGGGCGGTTGCGATTGTCGGTGGAGATGGTGGAAGCCGACAGCGGCGCTGCGGTGTGGGGCGAACACTACGACAGGCGCCTGGACGATGTCTTCGCAGTCCAGGAGGAACTCGCCACCCGCATCGCCGCGGCCCTCGATGCCGAAGTCGAGGCTGCCGAGATGCGGCGCGCCCTCACGAAGCCGCCGACCTCACTGGACGCGTGGAGCGCGTACCATCGCGGTCTGTGGCACATGTACCGGTTTACCCGCGATGACAACGAGACGGCCCGCGGCTTCTTCCTGCACGGGCTCCGGCTCGATCCGCTGTGCGCCCGGATCCACGCCGGCCTGTCGTTCACCCACTTCCAGGATGCCTTCCTGCACCGCACCGGTGACCGGCGGCGCGAGGCCGACCTGGCCCACCGCATCGCCGAACAGAGCGTCGCGCTGGATGAGCGGGATCCGACGACCCACCTGGCCCTCGGGCGCGCGCTCTGGCTCCTGGAAAGGCAGGACGGCGCGGTCGAGGAGTTGCGGCTTGCGGTCGATCTCAACCCGAACTTCGCGATGGGCCATTACTCGCTCGCCTTCGTCCAGTCACAGGGCGGCGATGCGCCGGCCGCGCTCCGGGCCGCCGATGTGGCGCAACGGTTGAGCCCCTTCGACCCGCTGCTGTTCGGCATGCTGGGCGCGCGGGCGCTGGCCTATCTGAACCTGGGCGAGCACGCGCAGGCCGCGGTGTGGGCGGAGCGGGCGGCGCGGCGGCCGAACGCCCACGTCCATATCCAGGCTCTCGCGGCCTTCTGCAATGCCCTGGCGGGCCGGCGCGGCGACGCATCGGTTTACGTCCGCCGGATCAGGGAGGCCGCCCCGGCTTACCGGAGCGGCGATTTCCTTGCGGCGTTCCGTACGCTGCGGCCCGCCGTAGCCGATCTGGTCCGCCGCGTCGGGCCGTCGATCGGCATTCCGTAGCCGGAATCGGGGAAGGAAACCCCAATGCCCGGCGTCTGCCGGTCGGCGGCAATCAGGTCGCGGTGCTCGGCACGGCCTCCGCCGTGCTCGACTGGGAGACGGCTTCGACCTTCAAGCGGCGCCAGATCCCCATGCGGTTTTTCCAGCTGATGCTCTGGCCCGAACGGAGGCCAATCAGGGCCGCTCCGACAGGAGTCATGACCGAAAGCTGCTGGCGCGATGCGTCCTCTCCCATGGGCCAGACCAGGGTAACGCTGTGGCGGTGCTCGGTATCGCAATCCACGAACGTGACCTGCGATCCGATCGTCACGGTCGTCTGCGGCAACGCATCGTCGGCCACCACGCAAGCCCGATCCAGCTCACGCTCCAGATACTCCGCGACTTCGGATTGGCGATTCCCGGCAGCGAAGGCGAGCTCGGACAGCCGCTCGTGGACACTGTGCGTCAGGGTGATAGCGGGCAGCCGGCCAGGGCGCTGCGGTGTGGTCATGATTCGATCCTGTGCGGAAACAATAGAGAGAAAGGGAGAGAGGGGAGGTTCAGGCCGGCAGAACGCGTTCGACCGTCAAGCAGCGTGTGACGCCGTCGGCATCGATGTAGGACATGCGCGCACCCTCGCGGAGGCCGAGCAGCGCAGCCCCCAAGGGCGACGCGATCGTGATCTGCCCCTCGGTGGGCGCCTGATCCGGAAAGATCAGCTCGCCCCATTCGGGAGGCATGCCGTCCGCACGATGGAACAGCACGCGGCTGCCCATGCGGACGATGGTCCGGGGCAGATCGCCATCGGGGCGGACGATGGCACGGTCCAGTTCCCCGGACAGGAATGCCGATACGTCCGGAGCGTCCGCGGCGAGTCGATCCATGGCTCTCAACAGGCGGCCATAGTCGGCGCGCCCGATCCAGATCAGTGGCCGCTCAGCCCCCTCGTTCATTGATGACGTCCCCGAATGCACGGCAACTGCGTCGCAGGCCAAGGTCGAATTCTGGCGCATGCAGACCTCCGGCTTCCATCCGTAAGACTACGGAAAGCGGCGCAGGCAACATTTTTTGAGAAAATATTGTTCATTATCAATGCGTTGCGCGCTCTCCGTATTGTTACGGATATTTTGATCCGGGTTTTTCCTGAGTACAACGGGCCGGCATAAGCCAGATGGCGGCAAGCGGAACCTTCAGAGAAGGACGTGCACACCGCCTCGGCGCTCCTGACCGACACCATGAGGGAAAACACGATGGACGATTTGCTTTCGGGGGCGCTGAGCCGCCTGGATGAAGCCGCCAAGCACGTCGAGGTGGACTCCGAAGTCCTTGAGAAGCTGAAGTATCCCAAAGAAACCCTGAGCGTTCGCCTTTCCGTGCGCATGGATGACGGCTCGCGCCGCTCATTCCCGGCCTGGCGTTGCCGCTACGACGACACCCGCGGCCCTACCAAGGGCGGCATCCGGTTCCATCCGAGCTCCAACGTGGAGGAAGTGACCACGCTGGCGTTCTGGATGACGTTCAAGTGCGCGGTGATGAATCTGCCCTACGGCGGCGGCAAGGGCGCCGTGAAGGTGGATCCGCACAGCCTGTCCAAGTCCGAACTGGAGCGCCTGTCGCGGGCCTACGTGCAGGCGTTCGCCGGCATGATCGGGCCCGACCGCGACATCCCGGCCCCGGACGTCTACACCAACTCCATGATCATGGGTTGGATGGCTGACGAGTACAGCTCCATCGTCCGCCAGCCGAGCCCGGCCGTCATCACCGGCAAACCCCTGCCGCTGGGCGGCTCGCTGGGGCGCGACGACGCCACCGCGCGCGGCGGCTACTATCTGCTCAAGCACCTGGAAACGGACCTGGAACTGGCCAACTCGCCCAAGCGCGTGGTGGTGCAGGGCTACGGCAACGCCGGGTTCCACGTCGCCCGCCTGCTGCACGCCGACGGCTACCGCATCGTCGGCATCTCCGACTCGCGCGGCGCCATCGTCTGCGAGGACGGCCTCGATCCCCATGCGGTGCAGGCCGCGAAGGAGCGCGGCGGTTCGGTGACGGCCTATGTGAACAGCCGGGCCCGCTCCGTTACCGCCGACGAGATGCTGGCCATGGACTGCGAAGTCCTGGTCCCGGCCGCCCTGGAGGACCAGATCCACAGGGGCAACGCCGGCGTCATCAAGGCCCGTATCGTGCTGGAGCTGGCCAACGGCCCGATCACCCCGGACGGCGACCGTATCCTGGAGGAAAAGGGCGTCATCGTGCTGCCCGACATCCTGGCGAACGCCGGCGGCGTGACGGTGTCCTACTTCGAGTGGGTGCAGAACCGCCAGGGGTATTAGTGGAACCTGGAGGAGATCCACGACCGTCTGCGCACGATCATGGAGACCGAAGGGCGCCGGGTGTGGGACATGCGTTCGTCCAAGGGCATCTCCATGCGCACGGCGGCCTATGCCCACGCGCTGGAGCGGCTGGCGAAGGCCATCGCCGCACACGGCACCCAGCCGTTCTTCGTCGGCTGACGGACCGCGGTGTGCCGGGGGAGGGGGCATCGCCCCCTCCTTCCTTGGAATGGGATCGTACACCGCGCTGCGCTATACCCTGGCGGTCCGCCCACGACCGTTGCCCGAAAGTACGTTCCAAGATGCCTTCTCCCGCCAGCCCTCCGACCGGAGCGCCGGTCCCCGCCATCCGGGCCGGCCGGGAGATGATTGTGCTGTCGGCCGCCTTCCTGGCGGTCTATCTGCCCATCGACTGGCTGACGTTCATCCATCCGCGCCCCAGCCTGAACATCACGCCGTGGAATCCGCCGGCCGGGCTGTACATGGCCATGCTGCTGTGGACGGGGATGCGCGGCGCGCCCATGGTCTTCGTCACGCTGGTGTTGGCCGACCTCGTGGTGCGCGGGCATCCGGCCTCGATTGCCTCGCTGCTGCTCTCCAACCTCCTGATCGTTGCCGGGTATGCGGCCGCCGCTCATGCCCTGCGCTGCCGCGTGGGCATCGATCTGGCCCTGAACCGCGTGCGCGACGTGGGATGGCTGGTGGGCATCACCTTCCTGAGCGCCGCCGCCGTCGCCCCGGCCTTCGTCGGCGTTTTCGTCCTCGACGGCGCCATCGCCGCGGCCGACCTGCCGATGCTGGCCTTCCAGTACTGGTTGGGCGACGCCATCGCCATTTCCGTCGTGACGCCCTTCCTGCTTCTTCTGTACCGGCCCGGCAGGACGCCGGCCTGGTGCCTGCCGAAGGTCCCCTCGATGGCCCAGACGGCGGCCATCGCGGTGGCGCTGGCGGTGGTCTTCCTGCCCGTCGGCAACGGCCAGTTCAACCTGTTCTACGTGCTGTTCCTTCCGCTGGTCTGGGTGGCCGTCAGCCACGGCCTGCCCGGAGCGGTGCTGGCCGCCTTGGCCATCCAGGGCGGCCTGATCGCCGGCTTGCAGTTCATCGGATTCCCGCTGGATGCGGTCATCTACCAGCAGACGCTGATGCTGGCACTGGCCATCACCGCCCTGTTCCTGGGCGCCCTGGTCAGCGAGCGGCAGCAGATCGAGATCCGGCTGCGCGAGCACGAAGCCGAGCTTGCCCACATCGCCCGCCTGACGGTGACCGGCGAGATGGCCTCCGCCCTGGCCCATGAACTGAACCAGCCGCTGCTGGCATCCATCAGCTACGCGCGGGCCGCCCAGCGCGTCCTGGAGAGCAACGACACGCCGCCGCGTGCGCAGGATCTGATCGACAAGGCGGTGGCCCAGGCGGAGCGGGCCGGCGAGGTCATCCGCGGCCTCCGCACCTTCCTGCGCAAGGGCTCACCCCATCCTGTGCCGGAGCCGGTCGCCGACATCGTGCGCGAGACCTTGGCCCTGGCGCGGGCCGACGCGTCCTACAACCGGGTCAATCTGCGCGTGGATATGGCGGAGCCCCTGCCCGACGTGCTTGCCGACCGCATCCAGATCGAGCAGGTGCTCCTCAATCTGGTGCACAACAGCATCGAAGCCATCGTCGCGGCGGACTGCCCGGTTCGCGAGGTCATCGTGCGGGTGCGTGCCACGCCGTCCGAAGGCGTGACCTTTGTCATCGAGGACTCCGGGCCCGGCGTGCCCGCCGAGATGATCGACCGCCTGTATTCCCCCTTCGCCACCACCAAGCCGGCCGGAATGGGGCTGGGCCTGCCGATCTGCCGGTCGACCGTCGAGGCGCACGGCGGCAGGTTGTGGCTGGCCTCCACGTCCGAACATGGGGCTGCGTTCCACATGTTCCTGCCCGCAGCGCGCCCGGATGCCACGCCGTCCGGATCCGGAGCCGTCCCATGAGCGAAGCCGCCGATCCTGCCGGTCCGGAACTTACCGTCTTCATCATCGATGACGATGAGGCGGTGCGTGACTCGCTGGCCGCCCTGGTCGAGGTGGCCGGGCTGAACGTGCGCACGTTCGACAACGCGCTGGCGTTCCTGCATCGCTACAGTCCGGAGCAGCCGGGCTGCGTGGTGGCCGACCTGCGCATGCCGTTCATGGATGGCCTGGAGCTTCAAGAGGAGTTGTCCCGGCGCGGCTGCGGGCTTCCCGTCATCATCATCACCGCCCATGGCGAAGTCAGTTCCGCCGTCACGGCGTTGCGGGCCGGGGCCGTCGATTTCCTGGAAAAGCCGTTCGACGACGGGGTCTTCCTGCGCCGCGTTCACGAGGCGTTGCAGCGCGACGCCCGGCAACGCCGTGACCGTACCGCCGCGGCGTCCGCCCTGGCGAAGCTGTCCCTGCTCAGCGCCCGCGAGAATGAGGTCGCCAGGCTGATGGTCGAAGGGTGCGCCAACAAGGCCATCGCGAACCATCTCGGGATCGGTGTCCGCACGGTCGAAACCCACCGGGCGAACATCCTGGCCAAGCTCGGCATCCGCACGGTTCCGGAACTCATGCGGCTCTGGATGCATAGGCCGTGAGTTCCTTGTGAACCACGGGCCTTCCCGGCCGACCACGATCATCCGGACCCGTCCGTTCCCGTAGCGGCTGGTGCGAACGGTGTTCGGCGCGAGCCACGCTGGTATTCCGGCGAAACGCTTGCTCCGTCCGCAAAGCTGATATTACGCTTACATAACAAATTGACGGACTGGGCCCGCCCCCGGCGCCGGCCACACAACGCCGCCTTCAAGAACCGACTGGAGCCCCGACGGAATGTCCAAGCCCGAAACGCCGCCCGTCACCTACATCGCCACCCACACCGACGACGCCATCTACGTTCGCGACGCCAGCCTGGTCGACGACCTGATCGGCAAGGTCTCCTTCACCGACATGATCCTCTTCCACCTGATGGGGCGGATGCCGACGCGGGCCGAGAGCGTGATCCTCGACGCCGTGCTGGTCACCCTGATGGAGCATGGCTTCACCCCCAGCGTCATCGCCACCCGCATGGTGGCGATGTCCTCGCCCGAGGCGCTGCAGGCGGCGGTGGCGGGCGGCCTGTTG
>JAEYOB010000672.1 GCA_023412175.1 Pseudomonadota bacterium
GCTCCTGACGGAGCTGTCCGGCGAAGGCGACCGCCTGGAGACCGCCTGCGGCAACATCGTCGAGGCGTTCGAGGACGACCTCCTTCAGACGCCCGCCGCGGTGGAGATGGTCGCCCAGTTCGGCCTCTGGATCGCGCTGCACCCCCCGTACGGCGCCGCGATCGCCAGCGGCGCCTACCGCGAGTGCATGCTCAAGATCGAGCCGATGAAGGATGGCACGGGCCGCTATGAGTTCGGCCTCTACCTGTCCGAGCACGATGGCAGCGAGTGTGAGGCGGTGCGGTAACGACACAGCCACGACCTGGTCGAACTCGTGCTTCCGGAGCCGCAGGAGCACGACATCCAGCTGCGCTTCCACGGCGAGCCCACCGACCCGTCCGGTGCATCCGAGAAGACGGTGCACTGATCGGCGCCGCACCGGGCGGAGGCACCTGCAAACAACAGTGAGGCAGATGCCGGTGCCCCGATCCGGTGCTCTCATCCCCTGGCAAGGGCGGCACTGTGCCGCCCGGCACACCAACCAAGGAGATTGCAATGGGTCACAAGACGACGAACAGCAAGCGCTACACGCAGTCGGCCACCACCAGCACCGCCGTCCCGAGCTGCGCGATGCCCCGCGCTCGGGCCGCCCACAACAAGGACGCCAACGACAACGCCCCCCACACCGCCGACGCCCTGGCTCAGGTTCTCGGCGACGGCACCTCGCCTAAGGTCAAGGCCCGCACCCGCATCCTCGGCGGCACTGAGTGTGCGCCGGTCGCCCTGGCCGTCGGTCAGACCGCCCTGCCGGGCAACACCCCGGAAACGGCGGTGACCGTGATCATGGGCGAGGACTGTGTCCACTTCCGCACCACACCGGAGCAGACGCAGCTCGGCTGCGCCGCCGTCGACCGACTCCTCTCGGAGACGTTCGGGGAGGGTGACCACGTCGGGATCGTCTGCGGCAACATCCTCGAGGCGTTCGAGGACGACCACCTTCAGACGCTTGATACGGTGATCTCCGTCGCACCGCTCGGGCTCTGGCTCGCCCTGCGCACCCCACACGGCCCCGCTATCGCCAGCGGCGCCTACGGCAACTGCGTGATCGAGATCGTCCGGCCGAGCGATGCGGATAGCCGCTGCCAGGTCCGCCTCTACGTGTCCGAACGCAACGGCGGCGAGGGTGGGTCGGTCCAGTAACGACAAAGCCACGACCTGAGCCGTGGCTTGATCGCGGGGGTGACGGCGCCAACCGACACTAGCCCGAGGCGGTGTGACCGTTGCACTGACACACCTACCCCTCGGGCTCCCGCGGGTCAAGCCGCAACACACTGATCAACCAAGGAGTTGCGACATGCCGCGCGACAACGATGCCTGCTGCGCCGAGGAGACCGGTGCACGGGGGCACCAGATCTTCACCGCCCCGGTCTCGAACACCGGGAACACCGCGAACACCGCCGCCAAGCTGGTGGCAGCGAACGAAAACCGTCACAACCGGGCGATCGGTCCGGTGGACCTGAACACGCTGCCGCCCGCCATTCCCCTAGGTTACGAGCTGCGCGAGGACGGCGTCTATCACGCCCATGCCAAGGACGGCACCGAGGAATGGCGCCGCGTGTGTTCACGCATCGAGGTCGTTGCCCGCTTCCGCGACGCCAACGACAAGGGTTGGGGCCTCGTCGTCGCGGTCGTCGATCCTGACGGCAATCGCCACATCGAATACCTGCCCACCGGAGCGGTGGGCGGGAGCGGCACTGGCCTGGCCGCCCGTCTGATGGCGCTCGGGCTGGAGCTGGAACCGGCGGCCTGGGCGCGGACAGCACTGTCGGCCTACATCAGCAAGGCGGCGCCCGCCGGACGTGTCCGGCTGCTCGATCTCAGCGGCTGGTGGCAAAACCGTTTCGTGCTCGGGAACACCGTCATCGGCGCCGGTCCGGAACACCTCGTCCTGCGCGATGCCGACGCCGACCTCTACACGATGTCCGGCGACCTGGAAGGTTGGCAGGAGCTGATCGGCCGCCACGTTCCGGCCAGTTCGCGGCTGGTCCTGGCGGTGTGCGCCAGCTTGGCGGCGCCACTACTGCCACTGCTCAACGCCGAGGGCGGCGGTTTCAATTTCCGCGGTGCTTCCACCAAGGGCAAAACCCTGACTCTTCAGGTGGCGGCCTCGCTGTGGACCCGCCCATTGACCTTCCTGCTTCCCTGGACGACCACGCTGGCCGGGCTGGAGGGCGCCTGCCTGCGCCACAACCACGGCCCCCTGTGCCTGGACGAGATGCAGCAGGCCAACGTCAAGGTGCTGTCCCAGGGCGCGTACCTCGTCGGCAACGGCCTGGGAACCGTACGGGCCACCGGCACCGGGGACCAGCGCCGGATCGCACGCTGGACGGTCATGCTGCTATCGGCGGGAGAGAAGCCGCTCGATGAAATCCTGCGCGCGTCGGGGCACGGGGGCTCCCTGGCCGGACAGGAGGTGCGGGTGATCGATGTCCCGGCCGACGCCGAGGTCGGGATGGGCAGCTTCGAGACCACAAGCACCTTTCCCGACGCGGCGGCCCTCGCCAATCACCTGAAAACGGAAACCGACCGCCAGCACGGCGCCCCGATCCGGGCGTACCTGGAGCGTCTGATCCCGCGTCTTGACAAGGTGCTGCCGATGGTCGCCGCCTACCGGCAGGATTTCGTCCAGGCTGCCGTCCCGGCTGGGAGCGACAGCCAGGTGAGCCGGGTGGCGGCGCGCTTCGGCTTGGTGGCAGCGGCGGGCGAGCTCGCCATTCAGCTCGGCGTGCTGCCCTGGGAGCGCGAGGTGGCGGTGGCCGCCGTGCGTCGCTGTTTCGATGCTTGGCTGGCGGCGCGCGGTGGCATCCAGTCCAAGGAGGTGCTGTCCGGCATCAAGCGCGTCCGCACTATGCTGCTGACACATGGGACCAGCCGATTCGAGGTGTGGCCCGGCCAGGAGCCCGACCAGCCGGTCGCACCGGGCGCCCCGGCGGGCCCCCAGTTCGGCTGGCGCCGGAAGAACCAGCAGGGCGTCTGGGAATACTTCGCCACGCCGGACGGGTTCCGCGAGCTGTGCGGCACCAGCAATTTGGAGGCGCTCAAGCAGGAGCTGATCCGGCGTGGCCTGCTCTTCCCCGACGGTCAGGGGAAGACATCCAAGTCCCTGACCGTCCCTGGGGTTTCGAAGAAGATCCGCCTCTATCACCTCGCCGGGCCGGACGCCTGGGGCGACGGCGACGACTAACCGCCGCCGCGCCCGACGCGGAGGGACCTTCATGCCGTGGC
>JAEYOB010000758.1 GCA_023412175.1 Pseudomonadota bacterium
CTCCCTCCCCCGCCCCGCGGGGGAGGGTCGGGGTGGGGGTGACTGCCTGCGCCACTTCAAGATCACGCTCGGCGGCGATCCCGCCACCGACATCGCTCGCCTGCGGTCCATCGCCGCTGTCCTCGACGACGCGCCCGGCAGCTACCGCGCCACGCTGGACGGCAACGAGCAGTATCCCGACGCCGCGACGCTCGGCACCGTTCTCGACGCCCTCGAATCCGATCCGGCCCTTGCCGCTTTCCGCCGCCATCTCCTCTACATCGAGCAGCCGATCGCCCGTGAGCGCGCGCTCGACGAACCGCTCGGCCCGGTCGGCGAGCGCCACGCCTTCATCATCGACGAGTCCGACGACTCCTACGATTCTTTCCCCCGCGCTCGCGCCATGGGCTACCGTGGGGTGTCGTCGAAGTCGTGCAAGGGCCTCTACAAGGCGGTGCTGAACGCCGCGCGATGCGCCGCCTGGAACGGTGGCGGCACGCGCCATTTCATCGCGGCCGAGGACTTGACCTGCCAGGCCGGGCTGGCCGTGCAGCAGGACACCGCGCTGGTGGCGCTGCTCGGCATCGGTCACGCCGAGCGCAACGGCCACCAGTACGTCGATGGCTTCGCCGGCGCGCCCGAGGCCGAGGACTTTCTCGCCGCCCATCCCGGCCTCTACACCCGCGACGGCGGGCGCGTCCGCCTGAAGACGGACGGCGGTGGCCTGCCCACGTCCTCGCTTCGCGTCCCCGGCTTCGCTCACGCGGCGGAACCGCGCTGGGACATCCTCGAACCGCTTGCCTCTCCGGCCGTCACGAAGGAGCCCGTTTCATGAGCACGCGTCGTCTTGGCATCATCATGCACGGCGTGACCGGGCGCATGGGGATGAACCAGCATCTAATCCGCTCGATCCTCGCCATCCGCGCCCAGGGCGGGGTGGTGCTGTCCGACGGCACGCGGGTCATGCCCGACCCCATCCTGGTCGGCCGCAACGGGGAGAAGATCCGCCGCTTGGCCGAACAGCACAGCGTCGAGCGATGGACCGACGACCTCGACCGCGCGCTGGCCGACCCGAAGGATGAGCTGTTCTTCGACGCCGGCACCACGCAGATGCGCCCGACGCTGCTGGAGCGGGCCATGCGGGCCGGCAAGCACGTCTATTGCGAGAAGCCCATCGCCACCAACCTGGAGGAGGCGCTGAAGGTCGTGCGCCTCGCCAGGGAACTGGGCCTAAAGAACGGCACGGTGCAGGACAAGCTGTTCCTGCCGGGCCTCCAGAAGATGCGCATGCTGAAGGAATCGGGCTTCTTCGGCCGGCTGCTGTCGGTGCGCGGCGAGTTCGGCTATTGGGTGTTCGAGGGCGACTGGCAGCCGGCGCAGCGGCCGAGTTGGAACTACAAGGCGGAGGAGGGCGGGGGCATCATCCTCGACATGCTCTGCCACTGGCGTTACGTGCTCGACAACCTCTTCTGCGAGGTGCGCAGCGTGTCGTGCCTGGGCGCCACCCACATCCCCGAGCGCTGGGACGAGCAGGGCCGCCGCTACGACGCCACCGCCGACGACGCGGCCTACGCCACCTTCCAGCTTGAGGGCGGGGTGATCGCGCAGATGAACTCGTCCTGGACGACGCGCGTCCACCGCGACGACCTCGTTACCTTCCATGCCGACGGCACGCACGGCTCGGCGGTGGCGGGGCTGCACGACTGCGTGATCCAGCCGCGCGTGGCGACCCCGCGGCCGGTGTGGAACCCCGACCAGCGGCAGACGCTGGATTTCTACGACACCTGGGCGACCGTTCCGGACAACCAGCCCTTCGACAACGGCTTCAAGGCGCAGTGGGAGATGTTCATCCGCCATCTCTGCGAGGACGCTCCCTACCGCTACACGCTGATGGAGGGCGCCAAGGGCGTGCAACTCGTCGAGGCCGCCCTGGAGAGCTGGAAGGAGCGCCGCTGGATCGACGTTCCGGCGCTTTCCGTCTGATTTCTTTCTCCGTCATCCCCGAAGGCGGGGATCCAGTGCTCGCGTCCGCGAGCCTCATGAGTCCTGTCGCCGCTGTCGCGGCTCACGCTGGATCCCCGCCTTCGGGGGGATGAGGGCCAAAACGGTTCGGGTGAGGGAAGACACCATGCCGCTGACCATCCGCCTGCCGCGCCCCGACCGCACGCTGGAACCCTACGAGGTGGCGTCCGCCCGCGGCTTTCCCGGCCGGATCGCCGGGCCGCTCAACCGCGTCGCCTTCGCCGCCGCGCACGTGGTGGCCGACCCGCTGGCCGACAACGACCCGTGGTTGACGCCGGCCATCGACTGGGACCGCACCATCGCCTTCCGCGAGCACCTCTGGGACCTGGGCTTCGGCGTCGCCGAGGCCATGGACACCGCGCAGCGCGGCATGGGGCTGGACTGGCCGGCGTCGCTGGAACTGATCCGCCGCTCCCTCGACGCCGCCCGGCCGCGCGGCGGGCTGGTGTTCAGCGGCGCCGGCACCGACCACCTTGCGCCGGAGGAGGCCCGTTCCGTCGATGACGTGATCCGCGCCTACGAGGAGCAGGTCGCCGCTGTGGAGGGGCTGGGCGGGCGGATCATCCTGATGGCGTCGCGGGCGCTGGCCCGCGTGGCGCGGTCGCCGGAGGATTACGTCCGGGTCTATGCGCGCATCCTGTCCCAGGTAAAGGAGCCGGTGATCATCCACTGGCTGGGCGACATGTTCGACCCGGCGCTGGCCGGCTATTGGGGCACCCGCGACCTCGACGCCGCCATGGACACCGCGGTGGCGATCATCAACGACCACGCCGCCAAGGTGGACGGCGTGAAGATCTCCCTGCTCGACAAGGACAAGGAGATCTCCATGCGGCGCCGGCTCGACGGGCGGGTGCGCATGTACACCGGCGATGACTTCAACTACGCCGAGCTGATCGCGGGAGACCGGCACGGCCATTCGCACGCGCTGCTGGGCATCTTCGACGCCATCGCGCCGGCCGCCTCTGCGGCGCTGGCGGCGCTGGCCGGGGGCGACGAGAAGACTTTCCACGCCATCCTGGAGCCCACGGTGCCGCTGTCGCGCCACATCTTCCGGGCGCCGACGCGCTTCTACAAGACCGGTGTGGTGTTCATGGCCTACCTGAACGGTCATCAGGACCACTTCACCATGGTCGGCGGGCAGGAGAGCGCCCGCTCCACCCTGCACCTGACGGAGATCTTCAGGCTCGCCGACAGGGCCGGGCTGCTGCGCGACCCGCAGGAGGCGGTGTGGCGCATGGCCGACGTGCTGGCGGTGCGCGGGATCGAGGCGGTGTGATGCGCGACTTCGAGCCGAGAGATTTTTCCGGGGACCATCGCTGGCTGTCGATCAACACCGCCACGGTGAAGGTTCAGGGCGATCTCGTGCAGATCGTCGAGGCCTGCGCCCGGCACGGCATCCGCGCCATCTCGCCCTGGCGCGATCAGGTTGCGGCGGTCGGGCTGGAGCGCGCCGTGCGCGCGGTGCGCGCGGCGGAGCTGTAGCTGTCCGGCTATTGCCGCGGCGGCATGTGCCCGGCCGACCCCGCGCGGCGCGCCGAGGTGCGCGACGACAACCGCCGTGCCGTGGACGAGGCTAGGGCGCTCGGCGCCGCCTGTCTGGTGCTGGTGGTCGGCGGCCTGCCGCAGTTCTCCCGGCCCGGTTCGGCGCCGGGCAAGGACATCGCGGCGGCGCGGGCGATGGTGGAGGACGGCAT
>JAEYOB010000041.1 GCA_023412175.1 Pseudomonadota bacterium
GAAGTCGGTGCCGTTCATGTTCAGGCCCGGCTCGATGCCAAGCGCCTTCATGGCAACCGACAGGCCGACGCCGTCGCGCAGCGTCAGGGCGGAAGCGCGGAAGGCGTCGAACACCGCGGCCGACGACCAGCACAAATTCACTGCATGGACATTGACGAACGACAGGTTCGTCGGCCTGTACACCCGTTCCAACGATCAAATCAAGTCACGCCGCTGCTCATCCGAATGCACGAGCCGGATGTTGTCGATCAGCGTCAGGACCTCACGCGGACTTGTCATTCGCATCTCCTGACCAGTCATTCGCATCCACTGTCTTCCTGCCACGAGTACCCGATGTTGCCCGACGCCGCCGCGATCGGAGAGACGGGAATCTTAACTACCTCTATCGATCGGCGAGCCGGCTTCCCGGCCGTCGCCGCCTACCCCTATCGATCGAAGAACACGTGCGGACGCACCGGACCGCCGGGCCGGCCGCAACCGCCCGGCATGATGTTGGAAAGCGGGGTGCCGGGTGCCGCGGTGGGATCGGCGAAGGGGAAGGGTTTGCGGGTTAGCCCGGTGCCGCCGGCCGCTCTCCGCCTGTGTGGCTTGCCCTCGCCCGGCGGGGATTCGGCTTGCTGCATCCGCGCCAGCCGCCCATATAGGGGTACCTTCCCGCGCGATCCCGGACGGGAAACACGCCTGCCCCTGTTGAAGGGAAGACCGCACCGCGCCCGCGGTGCCCATAAGGACGAACGATGGCCTCCGACGACACCCCGAAGACCCCCGGCACCGCCGACGAATTCGACCGGCGCGACGCCTGGCGCGCGGTCGCCGCGGTGGTGCGCGGCGACGGGATCGAGGCGGACGCCGACTCCACGCCCGCCCGCTGGTCGGTCACGGTGGTGCACGACGTGACGGTGCCCGGCACCGACCGCCGCCTGCGGCTGCGCTTCCGCGTTCCGGTCGGCCCGCTGCCCGACATCGAGGCGGAGTTGTGGGGATTGCTGGTCCAGCCCGAGGGCTTCGGCCGGCCGCAGGCCAAGATGCTGGGCAAGCAGGTGAAGGCCGCCGTCCTCGGCTCGCCCGCCATCGCCAAGGCGAAGGCGCGGGTGGATTCCTGGTTCGACTCCATGGCCGAGCGCGCCGCCGGCTTCGGCGAGGCGTGGCGGCCCAAGGCGGTGGCCGACGACCTCGGCCGCGCCGCGACCTTCGGCGGCCGGATCCCGCGCCTGCAGGCGCTGCTCGACGCGCTGGAGGAGGGCTTCTCGACCGCCGCCGCGCGCATCGGCCAGCGCGTGCGCCGCCAGCAACTGGAGAACGCCTCCGGCCTCGGCGTCTATCTCGACAGCTTCGCCGCGGCGCGCGCCATGGTGCGCAAGCTGCGCCTGTTCGTCGGCCCGACCAATTCCGGCAAGACGCACGCCGCCATGGACCGGCTGGCGGCGGCGGAGAGCGGCTGCTACCTCGCCCCGTTGCGCCTGCTGGCGCTGGAGGGGCAGGAGGCGCTGGAGACGCGCGGGAAGCCGTGCAGCCTCGTCACCGGCGAGGAGCGCGACGTGCGCCCCGGTGCCGGCTTCGTGTCGTCCACCATCGAGATGGTCAACACCGCCCGCGTCTGGGGTGCGTGCGTCATCGACGAGATCCAGATGATCGGCGATCCGGACCGCGGCTGGGCGTGGACCCAGGCGGTGGCCGGCGTGGCGGCGCCCGAGATCCTGATGACCGGCTCGGCCGACGCCATCCCCTACGTCAAGCGCCTTGCCGACGCCATGGGCGAGGACCTGGAGGTGGTCGAGTTCACCCGCAAGTCGCCGCTGCGCGTCCAGGAGGAGGCGGTTTCGCTCGCCACCGTCAAGCCGAACGACGCCATCATCGCCTTTTCCCGCCGCGACGTCATGGGGCTGCGCCGCGACCTGCTGGCGCGCGGCCACACCGTGGCGGTGATCTACGGCGCCCTATCGCCCGAGGTGCGGCGCGCCGAGGCGCGGCGCTTCCGCGAGGGGCAGGCCGACGTGCTGGTCGCCACCGACGCCATCGGCATGGGGCTCAACCTGCCCATCGCCCGCGTCGTGCTGTCGGTCACCCGCAAGTACGACGGCCGCGAGGAGCGCGAGCTGAACGCCTCGGAGATCCGCCAGATCGGCGGCCGGGCCGGGCGCTTCGGCATGCACGAGGAAGGGCGGGTCGCGGTGCTGGAGGGCGAGAGCATCAACCCGGTCCGCCGGGCGCTGACCTCGCCGCCGGTGCCGCCGGAGGACCCGCGCTCGTGGATCTCGCCCAACCTGATCCACGTCGAGGCGATCGCCCGCGAACTGGACACCGACAGCCTCGTCAAGGTGCTGCGCACCGCCGGGCAGGAGCTGTTGCGCGCCAGCCAGACCTTCCGCATGACCGACCTGGAGCAGCGCATCCAGGCGGCGGCGGCGGTGGACAAGGCGAAGCTGCCGCTGGCGGTGCGAGACATGCTGGCGCGCTGCCCGGTGGACACGCGCGACAACAACCAGCTCCGCCTGCTGACGCAGTGGTCGTTCAACCAGGGCCGGGACAAGCCGAACGCCGCACCGGAAGCGGCCGAGCGCTTCGGCCACCGTGTCGGCACCGATGTCGAACTGGAGGCGGCCGAGCGTGCGGTGAAGGACCTGACCGCCTACGCGTGGCTGGCCTACCGCTTCCCCGAGGCGTATCCGGAGATGGACCTGTGCCTGGAGCGCCGGGCCATGCTGAACGCCTTCATCGAGCGCACGCTGGCCGAGCGCAGTCTGGCCCGCGCCTGCCCGGTCTGCGGCACCCGGCTCAAGGCCAACCACCGCTTCCGGGTCTGCGATTCGTGCTACGCGCAGCGGGTGGACCGCTCCACCGAGAAC
>JAEYOB010000067.1 GCA_023412175.1 Pseudomonadota bacterium
ACTGGGAATATGCCGGCTTCTTCCACATCGGCATGATCCAGCGCAACGAGCGCAACGCGCTCATCCAGCACGGCACCATGACCATCATCCGCAAGACCGCGCTGGAGGGCACCGGCCGCTGGGGCGAGTGGTGCATCACCGAGGACGCCGACCTCGGCCTGCGCCTGTTCGAGCACGGCTATGAGGCGGTCTACATGCCGGAGAGCTTTGGCAAGGGCCTCGTGCCCGACAGCTTCTCCGCCTACAAGACGCAGCGTTTCCGCTGGGCCTATGGCGCCGTGCAGATCCTCAAGCACCACTGGCGCGAGCTGACGCCGGGCGGCAAGCGGCTGAGCACCGGGCAGAAGTACCATTTCATCACCGGCTGGCTGCCGTGGTTCGCCGACGCCGCACACATGGTGTTCGGCGTCGCTGGCATCATCTGGTCGCTGGGCCTGCTGCTGTTCCCGAAGTACTTCGAGTTCCCACCCAACGCCTTCATGATCCCGACGCTGAGCGTCTTCGCCTTCAAGGTGGCGGCCTCGCTGTGGCTCTACGAGGCGCGGGTGAAGTGCGGCTTCTGGGACAAGGTGGGCGCGGCGGTCGCCGGCATGGCGCTGACGCACACCGTGGGCCGCGCCATGTGGCTGGGCATGTTCACCTCCGGCCGGCCGTTCGTCCGCACGCCCAAGTGCGAGGACCAGCCGGCGCTGATGGCCGCCTTCCTGATGGCACGCGAGGAGATTGCGCTCCTCGTCTCGCTGTGGGGTGCGGCGCTGGCCATCGTTCTGGTGTTCGGCCACGAGAACCGCGACGCCTTCATGTGGGCCGGGCTTCTGGTCGTGCAGTCCCTGCCCTATCTGGCGGCGCTGATCACCTCGCTGATCAACGTCTTCCCGGAGATCCACTTCGGCCACCGCCGCCCGCAGCCGGTCCCCGTCGAAGCGGCCGACTGAACAAGGCGCGGATTTTCAGGGGAACGGGCTCCGCTCTGCGGGGCCCGTTTCCTTTTGGGCGGCGGCCGTGACAATTCGCGGCGCTTTTCCCTGCCATCATTCCAGAATCCCGACTGTCCTTGACACACCCGGTTAAGGGCGTAGCCTTGACAGCAGCGGCCCCTCCGGTCGCGCAACGAGGGAGGTGCCCGGCATGGGCGAGGGTTCGATCGGCCCCTCCGACCATTATGTCCGCCCGGCCAGCGTGGTGGAACGGTCGCGGTCGGCCACTGACCGGCAGCCGCGGCGCGAGCAGCAGGACCAGAGGGAAGCCGCTGACCGCCGCAAGAAGGAACCTCTCAACCCGCGCCGGCGCCGCGTCTACGATCTGCTGTTCGACGAGGTCGACCGGATTGACGGTCTGAACGAACGGCAGCGGGCGCGGATCAAGGACAACCTCCGCAGCCACGTCGCCGCCGCGCCCCCTCCCGCGGAACCACCGCATGCCGGGGCACCCCTTTCCTCCACCGACGTCCCGCCGGAACACGACGAGGAGCACGCCGCCGAACGGCTGCTGACCGACCCGCACGCCGAGGTGCCGGTCGATCCCGACCACATCGTCCAGGCCGCGGCCCCGGTACACCCGCACCTGTCGCTGACCGAAGCCGAGGAGAACCGCCTGCTGGCCGAGCAGTTGCGCGTCTGCCTCGCCCAGCATACCGAGCGGGCGCGCAAGCTGGCCGTCTACCTGCACCTGCTGCTGCGGATGAACGGCGTCGGGCGTCCCACCCTGGTGCTCGACGTCTGAGGGCGGTGTCACGGCCTTCGGCCGTCCGACGAGGCAGCCATACCCCTGATGCGCGGCCCTCGGGAGTTAACGCCTGCGGCACAATCGCGTTTAAGGAACAATGAGGATGCGTCCGCGATGGCCGCCCGGCCGCGCGCCGCCGTCCCGCGAGGAGGTCCCATGCCTGCCAAGCCGCTCGCCGCTGCCGCCCCTGCCGTCCCGACCGCCGCCGCTCCCGTCCCGGTTTCCGCCGAGGGCACCCCCGACGCCCTCCGCCGCTGGCTCTCCACCCATTTCCACAAGACCCGCCAGCGCACGGCGGAGCTGGTGGCGCCGCTCGGCGTCGAGGACCTGATGGTCCAGTCGCTGCCGGACGGCGCGCCGGCCAAATGGCACCTTGCGCACACCACATGGTTCTTCGAGACCTTCGTGCTGGAGACCTGCGCAACTGGTTACCGCGCCTTCGATCCCGCTTTCGGGCAACTGTTCACCGCCATCAACGACCGTTTCGGCCGGCACCTGCCGGCGCCGACCCTGCGCCTGCTGTCGCGTCCGACCGCAACCGAGGTGATGCGGTATCGCGACCACGTCAACGGCGCCATCCTGCACCTGATCGACCGGATCGGCGAGGATCGGCTGAAGGAGGTCTCGGAGCGCGTCCAGCTCGGCATCATGCACGAGCGGCGCCACCAGGAACGCCTGCTGTCCGACATCAAGCACGCGTTCTGGAGCAACCCGCTGCGCCCGGCCTACGAGCCGGCGACGACGCTGCGCCCCTCGCCGCCGCTGGAGCAGAGCTGGATCGGCCACGACGGCGGCCTGGTGGAGGTCGGCCGCGACGACCCCTCACCCGGCTTCGATCATGAGCGACCGCGCCATGCCGTCATGCTGCGCCCGTTCAAGCTGGCCGGGCGGCCGGTCACCTGCGGCGAATACCTCGACTTCATGAACGACGGCGGCTACGCCAAGCCCATGTGGTGGCTGGGCGACGGCTGGGAAGCCGCCCGCACCGAGGACTGGCAGGCGCCGCTGTATTGGGAATGGAGGGAGGGCGGCTGGCAGGTCTTCACGCTGTACGGCATGCGCCCGCTCGACCCGCACGAACCGGTCTGCCACGTGAGCTGGTACGAGGCCGACGCCTACGCCCGCTGGGCCGGCAAGCGCCTGCCCGACGAATCGGAATGGGAAGCCATGGCGACGCCCAAGGAATGCAGCGGCAACCTGCTGGGTAACGGCCACCGTCACCCGCGCCCCGGCGTCTGCCGCGGCACCGAGGGTCCATGGCAACTGTTCGGCGACGTCTGGGAATGGACGCGCAGTTCCTTCATGCCCTACCCCGGCTACGTCCACGCGGACGGCAACGACGAGATGCGGAGCGACCGCTTCATGGCGGACCGCATGGTGGCGCGCGGCGGCAGCTGCGTGACGCCGTTCGACTACGCCACGCCCACCACCCGCCACTTCCTGCGCCCGACCACCCGCACCGCCTTCACCGGCATCCGTCTGGCGGAGGACGCGTAGATATCTCTGGACGCCGAGCGGCCCTCGCGGCTGGCCCGGCGTCCCTATGCCCGCCGTTCAAAGACGTAGATCCGCTCGATCCCCTCCACGCCGTCCCGGAAGCTCGACCGGGTCTCGAGCAGGCCGAGGCCGGCCGCCGCCGCCTCGGCAACGATTTCCGCATCCTCGAACCAGTGATAGCGAAGGCACTCCACGGTGCGGCGAAGCACGCTGCCGTCCGGCGCGTGCACGCGGTACTCGACCATCTGCTCGTTGAGCCGCTGTTCCTCGTTCACCTTGCGACCGAGGATGCGAACGGCGAGGCTGTGCCCGTCACCGCCGAGTTGGACCCTGGTAATGCCCTGTCGCAGCACCTCCTCATCGATGGGAAGCGAGAGGGTTTCCGGTTTCAGCGCGTGGATCGCCAACCGTCTGCCGGTCGCCAAGTGGCGGGCGATGCCGTGCAGCGTCTTCTTCCGCGCAGGAGCGTCCAGGTGGTTGATGGCGTAGTAGGGTGCGATCACAGCGTCGAACGCCTGACCGAGGTCGAGCGTGGTCATGTCCGCGGTCAGCAGGCGGACGCGGTCTCGGATCTCCGGCCCGGCCTTCGCCAGTTCCTTGCGGGCGGCAGCCAGCATGTCCTCCGACAGGTCGATCCCGGTGACTCCGACCCCCTTGGCGGCGAGTCCCAGGGTGACGCGCCCGGTGCCGCACCCCAGTTCGAGGACCCAGGCCCCCGGCCCGCCGGCCTGGGCCGCGTAGAACGCGACATCCCCGTCGAGATGCTCACTGGCGCACCAGGCCATGAGATCGAAGAAAGCCACGCTCAGACTGTCCGCGGCATAGAAATCGACGATCTTGGTTGCGCCAGCGGGCAGCGCGGTCATGACCGCCGGAACAGGAACTCGCGGCCGACCTTCACGCGCTTCTCGCCGTCGTATTCGATGATGTCGGCGGTGGCGTAGGTCTCGGCCCAGCGCTCGGGCAGGTAGCTGCCGGTGCCGATGGTGTTGACCGGGGCGTTGGCCTCGGCCATCACGCGGCACTTGGCCGGGCTGAAGCCGGAGGACGCGACGATCCGCACCGCCGGGAAGCCAGCCTCGTCCAGCTTCTCGCGCACGTAATGGATGGCCGCCGCCGAGACGCCGGTGCCGATCAGGTAGCGCAGCTGCGTCTCGTCGCGGTAGCCGCGC
This sequence comes from Pseudomonadota bacterium, assembly GCA_023412175.1. Lineage (GTDB taxonomy): Bacteria > Pseudomonadota > Alphaproteobacteria > Azospirillales > Azospirillaceae > Azospirillum. The sequence continues at coordinate 4,395 of JAEYOB010000067.1, forward strand.
ACGGCGTGCGGCGCGTGGCGCTCCAGCACCGCGTAGGAACCCGGCGGGTCCAGCCCCTCGACGAACCGGCCGCCCGGCGTGTCGAGCCGCACCGACAGCTTGCCCGCCGCCGCCAGCTTGGGAAAGCGGCGGCATACTTCCAGGGAGTCGGTGATCTCGCGGCCGAAATAATCGACAAGCACGGTCAGCGGCAGGTCGGGGAAGGTCTCGTTGAACATCTCCGCCGCGCGCAGTGTCGATCCGGCGTAGCCGATCAGCGCGTGCGGCATGGTGCCCATGCCCTTCGTCTGGCCGAAATAGTGCGCAGTGGCGTCGGTGGCGTTGCCGATAAAGCCCTTGGCCCCGACCTTGCGCCGCGCCCGCGCGGATCCGACCGAGGCGGCATAGGCCATGATCTCCGCCATCTCGGTGCCGGCGCAGTGGCGCGCGTCCATGGCGAGGAAGGCGACCTTCGGCAGGTCGGCGCACATGGTGAAAGCGTTGTAGGCCGCCACGCAGGCCGGCCCCAGCTTCATCAGCAGGATCGTTTCGAGATCGACCAGATGATAGAAGGAGCCGGTGATGTACATCATCGGCTCGCCGGCCCCGACCCACTTGCCCTCGGGGTAGTTGAGCTGGACCTCGACCTCGGCGCCGCGCTCGCGGCAGATGCCCTGAAGCCACTCGATGGCGAGGCGCGGCGCGCAGACCACCGGGCGGCGCATGAACACGGCGTAGGTGACCCGCTTGTCGCCGAACTTTCCGGCGGCTTCCTTGGTGCGCCGGAAATAGGTGTCGGTCCAGTCGCTCACCGCCTCGGCGGAGGGATGGGTCGGAACGCCCTGCCGCATCGTCTCGTCCATCGAAGTCCCTTCCCTGTCTCGAACAGCCGGCAC
>JAEYOB010000088.1 GCA_023412175.1 Pseudomonadota bacterium
GGTCAGGCCGGTGTAGGTGCCCTGCCCCATCTCCAGGTGCTTGATCAGCACGGTGACGGTGTTGTCCGGAGCGATGCGGACGAAGGCGTTCGGCTTGAAAGCGCCGTCCGGCATGGCGGCCCTGGCGAATTTCGGCCCGCGGCCGGGCCACTGGAAGCCGACGATCAGGCCGGTCGCGGCGGCGGCCTTCAGCACGTCGCGGCGGCTGGCGCGGGGAAGCGCGAAGCGGAATCCTGGCTGCATCTCAGGCCTCCAGCGTCTTGGCCGCGGCGTGGATGGCGGCGCGGATGCGGTGGTAGGTGGCGCAGCAGCACAGGTTGCCCTGCATGGCCGCGTCGATGTCGCCGTCGCTGGGCTTCGGCGTGTTGGTCAGCAGCGCCACCGCCGCCATGATCTGCCCGGACTGGCAGTAGCCGCACTGGACCACGTCCAGCTTTTGCCAGGCGGTCTGCACCGCCTGGGCGACCTTGCCCTGCACGCCCTCGATGGTGGTGACGGCGCGGTTGGCGGCCTGGGAGACCGGGGTGGAGCAGGAGCGCACCGGCTCCCCCTCGACGTGGACGGTGCAGGCGCCGCATTGCGACTGCCCGCAGCCGAACTTGGTGCCGGTGAGGCCGGCCGCTTCGCGGATGGCCCAGAGCAGCGGCATCTCCGGATCGACGTCCAGCGTGACGCTGCGGCCGTTGAGCACGAGGCTGATGGCCATGATCCCTCCTGATGAATGCGTGTCCTGCCCTCTTGCGCGGGGCTTGCCGTGGCGAGAGTCAACGCCTTGCGCGGGCGACATTCAATTCGGACAGAAGGAGAGGTGGACAATCAGTCAACGTGCCGTTTCTGTCCCTGGAATGGGAAAAAGTTTTCGAATCGTGCTTGTGCAGCGCAACGCACCCTGGCAGGTTGCAGAAGAGACGCCGGCACCCAGACCAGAACCGGCGCGGCGCAGACTCCGAGGAATGCAACTCCCATGGCCGAGACCGACACCAAGCGCGTCACCGATGAAGAAGCCCTGCTGCTGCACGCCAGCGGCCGTCCGGGCAAGCTGGAAATCACCGCCACCAAGCCGCTGACCACCCAGCGCGACCTGTCGCTGGCCTATTCGCCGGGCGTCGCCGCGCCGTGCCTGCGCATCGCCGAGGACCCGTCGCTGGCCTACGACTACACGGCCAAGGGCAACATCGTGGCGATCATCTCCAACGGCACGGCGGTGCTGGGCCTGGGCGACCTCGGTGCGCTGGCCGGCAAGCCGGTGATGGAAGGCAAGGCGGTCCTCTTCAAGCGCTTCGCCGACGTGGACGGCATCGACCTGGAGGTCGACACGAAGAACGTCGAGGAGTTCATCAACTGCGTGCGCTTCCTGGGGCCGTCGTTCGGCGGCATCAACCTGGAGGACATCAAGGCGCCGGACTGCTTCGTCATTGAGGAGCGGCTGCGCGAGATCATGGACATCCCGGTCTTCCATGACGACCAGCACGGCACCGCCATCATCGCCGCCGCCGGCCTGATCAACGCCTGCGACATCACCGGGCGCGACATCGCCGACGTGAAGATGGTGGTGAACGGCGCCGGCGCCGCCGGCATCGCCTGCGCCCAGCTGTTCGCCGACATGGGGGTCCGGCGCGAGAACATCACGCTGTGCGACACCAAGGGCGTGGTCTACCGCGGCCGTACCGACGGCATGAACCAGTGGAAGTCGTCCTTCGCCGTGGACACCGACAAGCGCACGCTGGAGGAGGCGGTCGCCGGCTCCGACGTGTTCGTCGGCCTGTCGGCCAAGGGCGCCATGACCCAGGCCATGGTCAAGACCATGGCCGACAAGCCGATCATCTTCGCGCTCGCCAACCCCGACCCGGAGATCACGCCGGAGGAGGCCAAGGCGGTGCGCCCCGACGCCATCGTCGCCACCGGCCGCTCCGCCTATCCGAACCAGGTCAACAACGTCCTGGGCTTCCCCTACATCTTCCGCGGCGCGCTGGATGTCCGCGCCTCCACCATCAACGAGGCGATGAAGGTTGCCGCCGCCCAGGCGCTGGCCGCCCTGGCGCGCGAGGACGTGCCGGACGAGGTGGCCGACGCCTATTCCGGCCGGCGGCTCAACTACGGTCCCGACTACATCATCCCGACGCCCTTCGACCCGCGCCTGATCGTCACCGTGCCCTGTGCCGTGGCGCAGGCGGCCATGGAGAGCGGTGTGGCGCGCAAGCCGATCGTCGACATGGCCGGCTACCGCAACACGCTGCGCACCCGCCTCGACCCGACCGCCGACAAGCTGGAGCTGATCCTCGAGAAGGTGCGCACCCAGCCGCGCCGCGTCGTCTTCGCCGAGGGCGAGGAGGAGCGGGCGATCCGCGCCGCCCTGGCCTTCAAGGCGGCCGGCTACGGCACGCCGGTGCTGATCGGCCGCGAGGAGATCATCAAGGAGCGGCTGGCCGCCATGGGCCAGCAGGGCGCGGGCAAGCAGTTGGAGATCCACAACGCGCGGCTCTCCAGCTCCAACCGCCGCTACACCGACCATCTGTACCGCCGCCTGCAGCGCAAGGGCCTGCTGCACCGCGACTGCCAGCGGATGGTCAACCAGGACCGCAACGTCTTCGCCGCGCTGATGGTGGCGCAGGGCGACGCGCACGCGGTGGTGACCGGCCTGACCCGCACCTTCCACGTCTCCTTCGAGGAGGTCACCCGCGTGTTCGACCCGAAGCCGGGCGAGCGGGTGTTCGGCCTGACGGTGCTGGTCAACCGCGCCCGCACGGTGTTCATCGCCGACACCACGGTGAACGAGGTGCCGGACAGCGAGACGCTGGCCGACATCGCCGTGCAGGCCGCCGCCAAGGCGCGCCAGATGGGGCACGAGCCGCGCGTGGCGATGCTGTCCTACTCGAACTTCGGCCAGAACCGGCACGGCGAGAACGTCAAGCGCGTCCGCGACGCGGTGGCGCTGCTCGACGAGCGCAAGGTGGACTTCGAGTACGACGGCGAGATGTCGGCCGACGTGGCGCTCGACCACGAGTTGATGACGCGCGTCTACCCGTTCTGCCGCCTGTCCGGCCCGGCCAACGTGCTGGTGATGCCGGCGCTGCACGCCGCCAACATCTCGGCCAAGCTGTTGCAGAAGATGACGCGCGGCACGGTGGTCGGCCCGCTGCTGATCGGCCTGGACCAGCCGGTGCAGATCGTCACCATGGGCGCCACGGTCAACGACGTGGTCACCATGGCCGCCCTGGCGGCGCACGACTCGATCGCCGGGTAAGGCGACGCCCCCCTCCCCCGCCCGGCGGGGGCGGGCTGGGGTGGGGGCAGGCGTCCTCCACCCCCCATGAATCTTTTATGAAGCC
>JAEYOB010000092.1 GCA_023412175.1 Pseudomonadota bacterium
CGGCAGATCTGGCTGTGGGGGGGCGGGATCGGGCTCCTGTTCGTCCTGGGCGGCGTCGCCATGGCGGAAGGCATCACCCGCCCGTTGCGCCGGCTGACCGCGGCGGCGGACGATCTGCGCCTCGGCAAGGCCGCAGCGTTCGACGTTTCGGCCCACTCGGCGCTGGCGGAGGTCGCGTCCGTGTCCACGGCGATCGGCGAGCTGGTCGGCAATCTGCACAGCAAGGAGCGGTCGCTCGCGGAAGCGAACCGTGCCCTGGGCGAGACGGCCGCGCGGCTCGCCACCCTGGTCCACTCCGCCCCGCTGGCCATCGTCACCATCGATCCCGACGGCCGCGTCGGCGTCTGGAACCCGGCCGCCGAGGAGATGTTCGGGTACACGGCGCCGGAGGTCGAAGGAGCCGCCTTCCTGGCCGTGCTGCCGGAACGGAGCGAACAGTTCCACGCCACGCTCGCCCGCGTGATGGACGGCGAACGCATCAAGGACATCCGCAGCCGCTACCGGCGCAAGGATGGCAGCGACATCGACGTGAGCATCTGGGTCTCCCCGCTGCGCGACGGCACCGGGGCGATCTACGGCACGCTGGGCCTGATGAAGGATGTCACGGAGGACCTGAAGATTCAGGAGCAGCTCCGGCAGTCGCAGAAGATGGAGGCGGTCGGCCAGCTGACCGGCGGGCTCGCGCACGACTTCAACAACATCCTCGGCGTCGTCCTGGGCAACCTCGATCTGCTTGGCGAGGAGCTGGAACAGGATTCCGGGAAGATGGAGCTGGTCGAGGCCGCCGTCGGCGCGGTGCTGCGCGGCAGCGACCTGACCCGATCCCTACTGGCCTTCTCCCGCCGCCAGCCGCTCAACCCGAAGCCGACGGACGTGGGGACGCTGCTGACCCAGCTCTCGCGGTTGCTGGAACGCGGCCTGGGAGAGCGGATCCGCTTCAGGGTACGTGCCGACGACGGCCTGTGGCCGGTGCACGTCGATGCCGTCCAGCTCGATACCGCCATCACCAACCTTGCCGTGAACGCCCGCGATGCGATGCCGAACGGCGGGATGATTCTCCTCGAAGCCCGCAACGTCGTGCTCGACGAGGATTACATCGCGGCCAATCCGGAGGCGCCCGAGGGGGATTGCGTGATGATCGCGGTGAGCGATCAGGGCGTCGGCATGACCGCCGCGGTCGTGGCGCAGATCTTCGAGCCGTTCTTCACCACCAAGCCCAAGGACAAGGGGACGGGGCTCGGCCTGAGCATGGTGTACGGCTTCGTCAAGCAGTCTGGCGGGCATGTGAAGGTCTACAGCGAGGTCGGCCGGGGCACGAGCGTGCGCATCTATCTGCCCCGGCACTATGGAGAGGCCGAGGAACGGCAAAGCCACGAGGCCGGTGTGCTGCCGACCGGCACCGAGACCGTCCTCGTGGTCGAGGACAACGACGCCATGCGCGAGATCGTCCTCCGGCAGCTTGCCGGTCTCGGCTACCGCACCATCGAGGCGCGGAACGGCGAAGAGGGACTGAACGCGGTGCGGTCCTCGACGGATCTCGCCGTCGTCCTCACCGACATCGTCATGGGGGACGGCATGGACGGTTTCGATCTGGCCCGCCGGGTCCGCGCGCTCGTACCCGACCTGCCCGTCGTCCTGACCTCGGGGTTTCCCGGATCCGACGACGGGCGCGTCGCGGACGCCTGCCCGGCCATTGCCGCGGGCTTCCTGACCAAACCCTACCGGCGGGACGAACTCGCCCGGGTCATTCGACAGAGCATCGATAAAAGGAGAGCATTGTGTGCGGAAACCGCCTGCTGATCGTGGATGACGACCAGGCGTTCGCCCAACTCGTCGAACGCGTGGCCAAGGGCTGCGGCTTCGAGACCCGGTGGGTGAGCAGCGAGAGTGCGCTCAAGGAGAAGGTTCCGGCCTGGATCCCTACGGCCATCGCGCTCGACCTGGCGATGCCCGGCATGGACGGCATGGATGCGCTCCAGCACCTGGAGGCCATGGGAAGCAACGCGCGCATCCTGATCATGAGCGGGCACGACCCGCGGATCACGGAGGCCGCCAAGCGGGTCGGCATCGAGCGCGGCCTGGAGATCGTCGGCATCGTCGCCAAGCCGGTGCGGACGGTTCATCTGCGGGCGAGGCTCGAAGAACTCCTGGCGCCGCAGGAGAACACCGCGGTGTCCGAACTGCACCGGGCGCTGCGCCGCCGCGAACTGTTCGTGGTCTACCAGCCGAAGGTGATGCTCGCCACCGGCGAACTGCGGGGGGTCGAGGCCCTCGTGCGCTGGCAGCATCCCCTGCGCGGGCTGGTGCCGCCCGACCAGTTCATTCCGCTCGCCGAGAAGATCGGGATCATCGATGCGCTGACCGGCTTCGTGCTCGATGAGGCCATCCGTCAGCAGAGCGCCTGGGCCGCACGGGGGCTCGACCTGGAGGTCTCGGTCAACCTCTCGCCGCTGAGCCTCGTGCGCGAGGAACTCGTGGACGAGATTTCGGCGGTGTGCCGGAAACATGCCGTGCCGCCCGGCCGCGTGACGCTGGAGATCACCGAGACGGCCGCCATGAGCGACACGCTGCGCTCGCTGGATCTGCTGACGCGGCTGCGCCTGAAGGGTTTCGGCATCGCCATCGACGATTTCGGGACGGGCTTCTCGTCGCTGGCGCGGCTCCAGCGGCTGCCGGTCACCGAGATCAAGATCGACCGCTCCTTCGTTCAGGAAAGCCTGAACTCGCGCCCGGCCTGGGCCATCGTGAAGACGGTCGTCGACCTCGCCCGGAACATGGAAATGATCTCGGTGGCCGAAGGTGTCGAGACGAGCGAGCATTACACCCTGCTGGCCTCGTTCGGCTGCCATCTCGGCCAGGGCTTCGGCATCGGCAGGCCGATGGAAGCGGCACGGATCGCCGACTGGCTGTCCAGCCGGGTGCCGTCCTGAAAATGCCCACCCGACGGCATCATACCGAAGGCGCCCGAT
>JAEYOB010000099.1 GCA_023412175.1 Pseudomonadota bacterium
CTCTACCGCTCCTTCATCATCGCCATCTGCACGGTGCTGGTGGTGGTCCTCCAACTCATCCTGTCGAAGACCCGCTTCGGCAGCCGGCTGCGCGCCGCGGTGGACGACCAGCGCGTGGCCCAGGGCCTGGGCATCAACGTCGGCGTCATCTTCGCGCTGACCTTCGCGGTGGGCTCCGGCCTCGCCGGCCTCGGCGGCGCGCTTGGGGCCGAGATCCTCGGCCTCGATCCGGTGTTCCCGCTCAAGTTCATGATCTACTTCCTGATCGTCGTCACCGTGGGCGGCACGTCGAGCCTGATCGGCCCGTTCGTCGCCTCGCTACTGCTCGGCGTCGCCGACGTCGCCGGCAAGTACTACGTGCCCGAGATCGGTGCCTTCGTCATCTACACGCTGATGATCGTCTTCCTGCTCCTGCGTCCGCAGGGCCTGTTCGCCCGAGCCCGCTGATGACTGGCCCTCTGATGGCCGCCACCGAGGAGACCGCCATGACCATCAGTCTGGCCACCACCCCGTCCGCCACCGAGCGGCAGCCGGCCCCGTCCACGCCCGAGCGCGTCGTCGCCGCGCTGAAGCGCCGCCGCCGCTGGCGGACGTCCGAAACGCTGTTCTGGGCCGCCGCCGCCGCGTCGGTCTTCCTGATCCCGTCGAAACATTTGATCCTCAACGAGATCGCCATTCTCGCCCTGTTCGCGCTGTCGCTGGACCTGATCCTGGGCTTCGCCGGCATCATCTCGCTGGGCCACGCCGCCTTTTTCGGGGTCGGCGCCTACTGCGCCGGCCTGCTCGCCAAGCACGGCGTCGCCGAGCCGGTGGTCGGGCTGGCCGCCGCCGCCGTGCTGACCGCGGCGCTCGGCTTCGTCACCAGCTTCCTGGTGCTGCGCGGCGCCGACCTGACGCGGCTGATGGTGACCATGGGCATCGCGCTGATCCTGGGCGAACTGGCCAACCAGATGGCTTGGCTGACCGGCGGCGCCGACGGCTTGCAGGGCATCGTCATGGGTCCGGTCCTCGGCTGGTTCGAGTTCGACCTGTTCGGCACCACCGCCTACGTCTACAGCCTGTCGGTGCTGTTCCTGCTGTTCCTGGCGGCGCGGCGGATCACCAACTCGCCCTTCGGCCTGTCGCTGCTGTCGATCCGCGACAACCCGCTGCGCGCCGCCGCCGTCGGCGTGCCGGTCAACGGCCGGCTGGTGCGCGTCTACACCCTCGCCGCCGCCTATGCCGGCGTCGCCGGCGCGCTGCTCGCCCAGACCACGCAGTTCGTCTCGGTGGACGTGCTGGACTTCCACCGCTCGGCCGACGTGATGCTGATCCTGATCATCGGCGGCACCGGCTACCTGTACGGCGGGCTGATCGGCGCCGTGCTGTTCAAGCTGCTCCAGGACGTGCTGGCCGGCTTCACGCCGCAGTACTGGCATTTCTGGATCGGCATCTTCCTGATCGCCCTGGTGCTGGCCGGCCGCGAGCGCGTGGTGGGCGGTATCGCCGACGCCGTGCGCCGCCTGCTGCCGCGCCGCGCCGCAAAGGAGTGACCCCATGGCCCTCGCCCTAGAGACCCGCGGCCTGCAACGGGAGTTCGGCGCGCTGCGCGCCACCGACAACGTGTCGTTCCGGCTGGAGCGCGGCGCCCGCCACGCGCTGATCGGCCCGAACGGCGCCGGCAAGACGACCTTCATCAACCTGCTGACCGGCGTGCTGACGCCGACCGCGGGCAGCATCTACCTGGACGGCGCCGACATCACGCGCATGAAGCGCGAGCAGCGGGTGCGCAGCGGACTGGCGCGCACCTTCCAGATCAACCAGCTGTTCGGCGCGCTGACGCCGCTGGAGACCATCGGGCTGGCGGTGTCCGAGCGCATGGGCGGCGGACGCGACTGGTGGCGCCCCACGGGGAGCAAGCGCTGGATCGTCGATGAGGTCGTGGAGATCGCCGAGCGCTTCCGCCTCGTGGACGATCTGGAGCAGCGCACCTCGACGCTGGCCTACGGCAAGCAGCGCCTGCTGGAGATCGCCGTCGCCTTCGCCTGCCGGCCGCGGGTGCTGCTGCTGGACGAGCCGGCGGCCGGCGTGCCGGAGGCCGACCGCCACGAGATCCTGGCCGCGGTGGCGTCGCTGCCGCGCGACGTCTCGGTGCTGTTGATCGAGCACGACATGGACCTGGTGTTCAGCTTCGCCGAGCGCATCTCGGTGCTGGTCAACGGGGCGCTGTTCAAGGAGGGGACGGTGGACGAGATCGCCGCCGACCCGCAGGTGAAGACCGTCTATCTGGGCGAGGCCGACGATGAGTGACGTTCTGGTTCTCGAAGGCGTCACCGCCGGCTACGGCGAGGCGGTGGTGGTGAACGACGTCTCGCTGCGCCTGCGTGAGGGCGAGGCGCTGGCCCTGCTCGGCCGCAACGGGGTGGGCAAGACGACGCTGCTCAGCGCCATCGTCGGCACCACCCGCCGCTTCGGCGGCAGCATTGCGGTGGCCGGACGCGACATCACGCACTGGCGCCCCGACCGCCGGGCGCTGGCCGGCATCGGCTGGGTGCCGCAGGAGCGCAACATCTTCAAGTCGCTGACGGTGGAGGAGAACCTGACCGCCGTGGCGCGGCCGGGGCCGTGGGACGTGCGGCGCGTCTACGGGATGTTCCCGCGGCTGGAGGAGCGGCGGCGCAACCTCGGCAACCAGCTCTCCGGCGGCGAGCAGCAGATGCTGGCCGTCGGCCGGGCGCTGGTGCTGAACCCGAAGGTGCTGCTGCTGGACGAGCCGACCGAGGGGCTGGCGCCGATCATCGTCGAGGAACTGCTGCGGGCGCTGAACCGCATCTTCCGCGAGGACGCCATCGCCAGCATCGTGGTCGAGCAGCACGCCCGCAAGATTCTCAAGGTGACCGACAAGGCGACCATCCTCGACCGCGGCGCCATCGTCTACGCCGGCGACAGCCGCAGCCTGCGCGAGGACGGCGGCGCGCTCGAACAGCATCTGGG
>JAEYOB010000169.1 GCA_023412175.1 Pseudomonadota bacterium
GCCAAGGCCTGCGGTCTGGCGCCGGAGCGCGCCGCCGACCCGCTGGCCGACGGCTGCGGCCACACCGGCGCCGCGCACCCGCTGCTGCTGCTGGCGCGTTGCCTTGAGGACGCCGCTCCCGGCGAGCGGATCCTTCTCCTGGGCTTCGGCCAGGGCTGCGACGCGCTGCTGTTCGAGGCGACGGAGGCGATCCGCGATCACCGCCCGGCCGCCCCGGTCAGCGCCGCGCTGGAAGGCGGCTGGGATGACGACAACTACATGCGCTTCCTGTCCTTCGAGGGGACCGTCGCGCTGGAGACCGGCATCCGTGCCGAGGCCGACCTGAAGACCGCCCATTCGGTGGCGTACCGCTCGCACGCCGCGGTCACCGGGTTGCAGGCCGGGCGCTGCACCGCCTGCGGCACCGTCCAGTTCCCGCCGGAGCGGGTCTGCGTCAACCGCGACTGCGGCGCCGTCGACCGGATGGAGCCCTACCGGCTGGCCGACCGCACCGCCCGCGTCGTGTCCTTCACCAACGACGTGCTGGCCTACCACCCGGACCCGCCCAGCCGCAACGGCATGGTCGAGTTCGACGGGGGCGGCCGCCTGCTGGTCGAGTTCACCGAATGGGAGCGGGCCGAGCTGGCCGTCGGGGCCGCAGCGCGGCTGGTCTTCCGCATCAAGGACCACGACCGCGCGCGCGGCTTCCGCCGCTATTTCTGGAAGGCCGTTCCGGCCTGAGACGGAGACCGACATCATGGCGAGTGGCATCAAGGACAAGGTTGCGATCATCGGCATGGGCTGCAGCCGCTTCGGCGAACGCTGGGGCGACAGCGCCGAGGATCTGATGGTGGAGGCGTTCACCGAGGCGCTGGCCGACGCGGGCATCGCCACAGCGGACATCGGCGCGGCGTGGCTCGGCACCTCCTACGAGGAGATCGGCGTCGGCAAGTCGGCGATTCCGCTGGCGACGGCCCTGCGGCTGCCCAACCTGCCGGTGACGCGGGTTGAGAACCTCTGCGCCTCCGGGTCGGAGGCGGTGCGCGGCGCCGCCTACGCGGTGGCTGCCGGGGCCTGCGACATTGCGCTGGCGCTGGGGGTGGAGAAGCTGAAGGACACCGGCTACGGCGGGCTGCCGGTGCGCACCCGCGGGTCGTTCAACGACCTGTGGATGCCCAGCATGTCGGCGCCGGGGCTGTTCGCCCAGCTCGCCTCGGCCTACGCCGCCAAGCACGGCGCCGACCCGCGCGACCTCAAGCGGGCGATGGCCCACATCTCGGTCAAGAGCCACCGCAACGGTGCCCTCAACGAGAAGGCCCATCTGCGCCGGCCGATTACCGAGGAGCAGGTGCTGAACGCCCCGATGGTGGCGGAGCCGCTGGGCGTCTTCGACTGCTGCGGCGTCAGCGACGGCGCCGCCTGCGCCATCGTCACCACGCCGGAGATCGCCGCCCGCCTGGGCAAGAGCCCGATCGTCACCATCAAGGCCATGCAGATCGCCGCCAGCGACGGCAGCGAGATGTCGCACACGGTCTGCGACGGCACCACCGTCGCCAACACCCGCGTCGCCGCCGCCCGCGCCTTCCAGGAGGCCGGCGTCCGCGACCCGGCGGCGGAGATCGGCGCCATCGAGGTGCACGACTGCTTCTCGATCACCGAGCTGGTGACCATGGAGGACCTGGGGTTCTCGAAGGAGGGGGGCGCGGTCCAGGACATCCTGGATGGGCGCTACGACCATGACGGGGCGGTGCCCTGCCAGATCGACGGCGGGCTCAAGTGCTTTGGCCACCCCATCGGGGCGTCCGGCATCCGCATGCTGTACGAGCTTTACCTGCAGATCGGCGGGCGCGCCGGCAAACGCCAGTTGCCCGACGTGCGCCTGGGGCTGACCCACAATCTGGGCGGCGCGCCGCTGTCCAACGTGGCCAGCGTCAACATCATCGGCCGGCTCGAATGACGCTCCGGAACGGGGCGGGGGCCTGCGGAGGGCGGTCAGCCCAAATTGGGCCTTTCCGGCTTATCCCTGTGTCCGGTTGAACGCTGCCGCGCGTTGGGGTCCCCTTGAACATCCGGTTCCTCGCCCGGATCGGGGGCCCCATGACGTTCATCCGTTTCGGCATTCTCCTCGTCGTGGCGTCGCTGCCGCTGACGGCGGCGGCACAGGTGCCGCAGGTCCCCGTTGCGCGGGTGGAGTCCGGCGCGCACGACGCGCCGATCACCGCCATGATCCCGCTTCCCGAGCGGCGCGAGCTGGTAACGGTGTCGGAGGACAAGACCGTCCGCCTCTGGTCGCTGGAGGACGGCCGCGCGCTGGCCGTCATGCGCGGCCCGGCGGGCGGCGGGGCGGAAGGCAGCCTGAAGGCAGCGGCCATGTCCCCTGACGGCCGCACCCTCGCCGTCGCCGGGGTCACCGGGCTGCAATGGGGAAAGAGCGACGTCTACCTGTTCGACGTGGCGGAGCGGCGCTGGGCCGGGCGCATCGGCCTGCCGGCGTCCAAGCCGGTCGTCGGCCTTGCCTATGCCCGTGACGGCCAAGCCCTGGTGGCCGGCGCCGGCGACGGGCTGTTCGCCACGCCGCTCGCCGCGGGCGAACCGGAAGGGGCGGTGGCGGAC
>JAEYOB010000181.1 GCA_023412175.1 Pseudomonadota bacterium
GCCGGGGCGGCGCGTGTCCATCCAGGGCTGGATGGCGGCCTCCGACAGGGCCAGCAGCGACGGGCAGCCGGCCACCACCACGCCGATGGACGGCCCGTGGCTTTCACCCCAGGTGGTGAAACGGAACTGCTTGCCGAAGCTGTTTCCGGCCATGCCCTCGTTACTCCGACTTGCCGCTGCCGCTGCCGGTCCCGCTCAGGCCGTTCAGCAACTGCCCCACCTCGGCGGCGGCGTCCACCGCCACCATGCCGACCACATGGTAGCCGCTGTCCACGTGCATCACCTCGCCGGTGACGCCCGCGCCCAGATCGCTCAGCAGGAACAGGCCGGCGCCGCCGACCTCCTGGATGGTGACGTTGCGCTTCATCGGCGCGTTCAGCTCGTTCCACTTCAGGATATAGCGGAAATCGCCGATGCCGCTGGCGGCCAGGGTCTTGATCGGGCCGGCGGAAATCGCGTTGACGCGGATGTTCTGGCCTCCCAGGTCCACCGCGAGGTAGCGTACGCTGGCCTCCAGGGCAGCCTTCGCCACGCCCATCACGTTGTAGTGCGGCATCACGCGCTCGGCACCGTAATAGGAGAGCGTCAACAGGCTGCCGCCGTCCTTCATCAGCGGCACGGCGCGCTGCGCAACCGCGGTGAAGGAGTAGGCGGAGATGTCCATGGTGCGGAGGAAGTTGCCCCGCGTGGTGTTGAGGTACTTGCCGTCCAGCTCGTTCTTGTCGGAAAACGCGATCGCATGCACCAGGAAGTCGAGCTTGCCCCATTCCGCCTCGATGGCGGCGAACGTCGCGTCGATGCTGGCCTCGTCGCTGACGTCGCACGGCAGCACCAGGCGCGCGCCGACCGAATCGGCCAGCGGCTTGACGCGCTTCAGAAGGGCGTCGCCTTGATAGGTGAAGGCAAGCTCCGCACCCTGCGCGGCCAGCGCGGTGGCAATGCCCCAGGCGATCGAGCGGTCGTTGGCGACGCCCATGATCAGGCCGCGCTTGCCGTCCATGAGCGGCTTCGGGTTCGACATCCGGTCCTCGTGACTGTGGTGGCCGTGTTGAGCGGCTGTTCAGGGAATTTGCGGCGCATCCTACACGAAAGACGGGCCGGGTCAAACCGGGCGGGGGAGGAAGTACTATGACCGATCCGGTGACCAATCTCGGGGGGCGCCCGCCCGAACGCCCGCCCGAACTTCCGGCCGCCGAGCCGCGGCGGAGGCCGTGGATCGTGCGCATGGTGCGTGAGCTGTTCGGCTTCCTCAGCCACGCGGCGATGCGCTTCTACAACGACAATTGCTTCCAGACCGCGGCGTCGCTGACCTACACGAGCCTGCTCGCCATCGTGCCGATCATGACCATCGGCTTCGCCATCTTCTCGGCGTTCCCGGCGTTCGCAGAGCTGCAGAAGCGCATGCAGGAGATGATCTTCCGCAACATGGTGCCGCAGATCGGCGACGCGATCCTGGAGTATCTCGGCCACTTCATGGCCAACGCCGGGCAGATGCCGATCTTCGGCGTCATCGGGCTGGCGGTCTCCGCGGTGCTGCTGATCTGGACCATAGAGGGCTCGTTCGCCGCCATCTGGCGGGTGAAGGAGCCGCGCTCGCTGGTCACCCGCATCCTATCCTTCTGGGCCATCGTGTCGCTGACGCCGCTGTTCGCCGGCGCCAGCCTGTCGCTGTCCACCTCGCTGTGGGACGCGCTGCGCGTCGTCCATCTGGAGGAGCTGGCCGCGCCGGCTGCGGGGTTCAGCGGGCTGCTGCCGCTGCTCCTGCAATGGATCGGCTGCTCGCTGCTGTACTTGATCATCCCGAACCGCACCGTGCAGTGGATGGACGCGATGGGCGGCGGCGCCGTGGGGGCGCTGCTGCTGGAGGGCTCGAAGGCCGGGTTCGCTTGGTACATGCGCGAGTTTCCGGCCTACCAGACCATCTACGGCGCGCTGGCGACGGTGCCGATCTTCCTGTTCTGGCTGTACGTGGCGTGGTCCACCGTGCTGTTCGGCGCGGTGATCACCGCCGGGCTGCCGGAATGGCGCGCCGGCAAGATCACCCGCGGCGGACCGGAGGGGCTGCTGCCCGGCCAGCGCCTCGCGCTGGCGCTGGCGGTGCTGCACGAACTGATGGACGCCAACCGGCTGGGCGTCGGCATCCGGCGGCGCACGCTGGTGCAGCGGGTGCCGGTGGGGGCGGTGCTGATCGACGGCATCCTGGAGCAGATGCGCGACGCCCACTGGGTGGCGCACACCACGCGCGACGCCTGGGTGGTGACCCGGGACCTGACCGAGGCGACGCTGTTCGACCTGATGAAGGCGCTGGGCATCGGGCTGCGCGGCCCGGTCCGCAACCTCGGCGGGCTGGAGCTGCCCTGGCAGGAGCGCACCGCCCAGCTCCTCGACGCCGCCGAGGCCGGGCAGCAGGAGATCCTGGGCGTGCCGCTGAAGACGCTGCTGTCCGACGAGGAGCCCGGCGGCGGTGCCGGCGCCGTGCCGCTGAGCAGCCGGAGGCGCTCCTCCTCGTGACCGGTCACGAGGATAGCGTTTGAACACCTGTTCATATTCTGCTAGCGGTTCCCGCGCGTCTAACCCCAATTCGCGCCGGGTCCATGAGCTACGCCACCGCCCTGATCCTCGCCTTCAGCCTGTCCATGGACTCCTTCGCCGCGGCGCTCGGCACCGGCGCGGTGATGCGCCGCCCCGGCCTGACCGAGGCGCTGCGCGTCGGCTTGCTGTTCGGCGGCGTCCAGCTCGCCATGCCGCTGATCGGCTTCGCGCTGGGTCTGACCTTCGCCAGCCACGTGGCCGCGGTCGATCACTGGATCGCCTTCCTGCTGCTGCTCGGCGTCGGCGGCAAGATGCTGTGGGAGAGCCTGTCCGACGATGAGGACGAATCGCCGCGCGGCGGGTTCGGGCTCGGCCAGCTTTTCCTGATGGCGGTGGCGACCTCGATCGATGCCGCGGCGGTGGGGGTGTCGCTGGCCGTGGTGGACGTGGACATCGTCGCCGTCTGCCTGCTGATCGGCGTGGTCACTTTCGGCATGGCGTGCGGCGGCGTCCTGATGGGCCGCGCCGCCGGCCCGCTGTTCGGCAAGCGCGCCGAACTGATCGGCGGCCTCGGCCTGATCGCCATCGGCATCAAGATCCTGGTCGAGCACACGCTGTAGCGGGGGCTCGCCCTCTCCCCGACCCTCCGCCTCGCAGAGGGGAGGGGCGGGAAGGGGCAGGACGCTGCCTTACGCTGCCCGGATGCGCCGGACGAAGTCGTCCACCTGACGGGTCAGCGTGGTGGACTGGGCGCCCAGCTCGCGGGCGGCCTTCAGCACGTCGCCGGCAGCGCCGCCGGCCTCCACCGCGGCGCGGTTGACGCCGCCGATGTTGCTGCTGACCTCCGCCGTACCCTGCGCCGCCTGCTGGACGTTGCGCGAGATCTCGCCCGTGGCCGCTGTCTGCTCCTCGACCGCCGAGGCGATGGCGGTGGAGATGTGGTTCACCTTCAGCACCGTGTCGGCGATGCCGCGGATGGCCGTGACGGCGTCGGTGGTCTCCTTCTGGATGGCCTGAACCTGTCCGGAGATGTCCTCCGTGGCCTTGGCGGTCTGGTTGGCCAGCGACTTCACCTCCGAGGCGACCACGGCGAAACCCTTGCCGGCCTCGCCGGCGCGGGCGGCCTCGATGGTGGCGTTCAGCGCCAGCAGGTTGGTCTGGCTGGCGATGTCCTGGATGAGCTGGACGACCGTGCCGATCTTCTGCGCGGCGCCCGACAGGCTTTCGACCGTGGCGTTGGTGCGCTGCGCCTCGTTCACGGCGTTCTGGGTGATGCCGGCGGCTTCCGCGACCTGCCGGGCGATCTCGGCGATGGAACTGGACAGCTCCTCGGCGGCGGTGGCGACGGTCTGAACGTTGGCCGATGCCTGTTCGGTGGCGACGGCGACGGCGGTCGCCTGCCGGGTGGTCTCCTCGGCCACCGACGACATGCTCTGGGCATTGCCCTGCAACTGCTCGGCGGACGAGGACACGGCACCGACCACGCCCTTCACCGAGTGCTCGAAGCTGTCGGCCAGCGCGTCCATGGCCTGCTTCTTCTCCAGAGCGGCGCGCGCCTCGGCCGCCTTGGCCTCGGCCTCCATGGTGCGGGTGCGCTGCAGGTTCTCCTTGAAGACCTGCATGGTGCCGGCGATCTGGCCCACCTCGTCCTTGCGTTCGACGCCGTAGATCTCGACCGTCAGATCGCCGTCCGCCAGCCGGCGGAGGCAGCCGACCGAGGCCGACACCGGCCGGCCAATCCCGAACTGCGCGACCAGCAGACCCACCAGGATACCTCCCACGACGCCGAGCACCGCCACCACGATCAACGTGGTGCGCACCGACTTCGCGTTGGCGCTGGCGTTCTGGGAGAGGGTCTGGGATTTGCTGTCCGAATAGTCGTTGTAGGCCCGCATCGCCTGGAACAGCGTGTTGGCCGCCGTCTGGGAGGTCAGTGCGGAATCAACGATTTCCCGGCGGGCCGTGTCGTTGGTGGTTTGGGCTCCGTTCCGGCGGGCGGTCTGGAAGGTGTCGTCGAGTTCGCGCAGGTAGGTGGCGTACGCATCCTCCACGGCCTTCAGCAACTCGGTCTGGCGGGGGCCGGCTGTGCGCTTCAGGGTGGCGATGTGCGTATCGAGCTGCTTGCGTTGCTCTTGGACGATGGCGTCCGCCTCCCCCACGTATTTCGGCGACGGGTCGGCGGCGATGCTGAACTCGGAGCGGCTCAGCGCCAGAATGCTCTGGTTGGCGCGCGCACCGGTCAGCGCTTCGCGCCCGCTGGTCTCGACTTCGGTGGTGTCACTGTTCAGTTCGCTGAGCGCCTGCACGCCCATGACGCTGACGGCCACGGTGGCCAGCGACGTCAGGGCGACGACGACGAGCACCTTGACGACGATCTTCATGTCCTTGAAACGCATGTCCTACATCCTGAAGTGGCTTGCCCGGCCTCGTCTGCGGGCAGGCGAAATCGCTTTAGATGCTGAACAGACTGCGAATCGACCCTTTCGGAAACGTTAAGGTGTGCAGCGATGTCACTCGCATAACCCTGCCGCGTGATGATTGCGGATTTTCTCTAAGCCCGGACGTGGAGGTGGTCAGGGCGCGGGTCTGCGGCACGCCTGCGGAGGCGCGCGGACCGGTGTTCGGGGGTGGGGAGGCGCCTCGGCGCCGGGCTATTCCAGCCCGGCCTTCTTCCGCACGTCGTAGCTGCGGGTCTTCGCCCACTTCTCCATGAACTGGCCTGTATATCGACCACTTTTTATTAAACGAGGCACTTCAACGTGTGTAACGGGTAAGTGTGTGTCATGCAGTGACAGTTAACACACACGATAACACACACAAGACACACAAATATACACACGACGAACACACGCTTGAGCCGTTGATCATCGCAAAAGGGGAGGCGCGCGTTTGTAGGCATAGCGCTTCCCGTAAAAATGGTTCCATGTTGCCTTGGTGGACAAAAGGGGGCATGCGCGATAAATTTCCCTCCTTGAGCGTGTGGGCGGTAGCTCGCAGTTTTTTTTTGGTTTAGGCGGTGAGTATGGCAGATCCGAATGGCGGGGCCGGCGGTGGTGGATGGGGTGGAGGGGGAGGCAAAGGACCGGGGAGCGGTTCTGTGCAACAGCCTCCTCGGACACCTTCCAGAGAGGGAGTGGTCAAGGGCAGCGTTCGCGGACCGAGCAACGTATCAAATCCCGTCCCGCCGCCCCCGAAGAAGGGGGGATTAGCGATGCCGACGCTGGATGATCAGCTACACG
>JAEYOB010000197.1 GCA_023412175.1 Pseudomonadota bacterium
CCTGTGGGTTTCCTGCACAGGGCGGGCCGGCAAACGTTGACTGGCCTACCACGGGAAACGGATAGTCGCCACGTTTCGTTGCTGCCCCAATTCCATAACGCAGATCATGCCGGCCGCCCGCCCTTCCCCCGTAATCCTCGACGACGGTACCGCGCAGGCGGTCCAGGTGCTGGCGCTCGCCGTGCAGCGCGAGCGGGTGCCGGGCATCGTCGAGTTCGGCGTGGCCTCGGACGCGCTGGCGCGCGCCGCCACCTCGCGCGACCGGGTGGACCTGGAATACGCCGCGGTCGCCTTCGATTCGCTCGACCCGCACTTCCGCTCGCGCATCGTCGACCGCGCCTACGAACTGGCGCGCAGCGAACGTGGCCGCCTGCGCATGCCGCAGTTGCCCCAGCCGGAGGAGCGCGTGGCCGAACCGGGCGCCGACCTGCAGGACACCATGAGCCAGGGTGCCGGCCGCGCCCGCAACCGTCTGATGGCCGACCTCGGCCGCAAGCCGGCACGGAGGGCGACGGAGATCCGCGAAGAGGATCTGGCGCCAACGCTGGAGGAGATCATCCCGATCCAGCCCGTGCGCTACGAGGGTCCGCCGCCGAAGTGGTGGGAATAGGCCGACGGCATCGAAGGGATGCGGAGGGTCCGCCGTCCCTGGATGCAGATCTGGATGCAGGTTAAGAGAACACTGTCGCGCCGACGAAGATCAGGCCCAGCAACACCATGCCGCCAATCACCTGCAACGGCACCTGGGGATCGCGCCCGCGGCACTGACCTTCCAGGTAGCTCCTGCAGTCCGCGCAGTCGACGACCTGCGAGGCCTGATTGGTGGGGATCCCGGCGCACATCCGCGCCGATCCGCAACGCGCGCTGGGGGAGGACATATGGGAGATCCGTGCGTCGAACTGCGGCCGGATGCTAATGGAGGCGCGACACAATGTCACGTGGCATTTCAGCGCCGCCCCTTGAGGCTGATGATCATCACCCCCACGACGACCAGCAGCGCCCCCGCGAACTGCAGCCAGGTCACCTGCTCGCCCAACGCCAGATAGCCCAGCCCGGCGGCCGACACCGGCCCCAGCGCGCCCACCAGCGCCACCGTGTTGGCACCGACGCGCCGCAGCGCCTCGGCGGTCATGAACACCGGCAGCACGGTGCAGAACACCGCCATGATGGCGGACAGCCCGTACACCTCCGCCGGCAGGTCCAGCGCCGACATCGGCCGCACCGCCAGGAACTGCACGATGCTGCACACGCTGGCGCTGATCATGGCGTAGGCGGTGAAGCGCAGCGATCCGACCCGCTGGATCACCCGGCTGCCGGCCACCAGATAGACCGCGTAGCAGACGGCGCTGCCGAACACCAGCAGGGCGCCCCAGCCGAACGCCGTGCCGCCGGCCTTCAGCTCCGTCGACACGACCAACGCCACGCCCACGTAGGACACCGCCAGCGACACCACCTCACGCACGCCGATGCGCTTGCCGAGGAACAGCGCCGACAGCACCACTACGACGGTCGGGTAGAGGAACAGCAGGAGGCGCCCGACGCCGGCGCTGACGTATTGCAGGCCGAGGAAGTCAAGGAAGCTCGCCACGTAATAGCCGAGCACGCCCAATCCGAGCGTCAGCGCCCAATCGCGGCCGGAGAGCCGCGCCTGCCCGCCGCGCCAACCGCTCCACGCCGCCATGGCCAGGAAGAACGGCAGCGAGAACAGCATGCGCAGCAGGATCAGCGTCACCGCGTCGACGCCGTAGGTGTAGGCGGCCTTGATGACCACCGGCCGCATGGAGAAGGCAAGCACACCCGCCATCGCCAGCAACAGCCCGATCAGATGCCAGGACGGCCGGGACCGGCCGTCCTCCAGGGATACGGCGTCGGCCACGGCCCTAGGCCGCCAGCAGGTCGGCCAGGGTCAGCGCCACCACCTCGGTCGCCTTGTACAGGTCGGACAGCGGCAGCCGCTCGTCGGCGCGGTGGGCGTTGGCCTCCTCGATGGTGTGCGGGCCGGCGCCGTAGAGGATGATCGGCACCCCGGCGTCGGCGTAGTGGCGCGCGTCGGTGTAGAGCGGCACGCCCTTGGCCTCCACCGGCTCGCCCATGATCCGGCTGGCGTGGCCGCACAGGATCTCCGCCAGACGGTCGGTGCCGGGCAGCGGCTTCAGCGGACGGGCCAGCAGGATGCGCCGCACCTCGACGCGGGCCTGCGGGAAGGCTTTGGCGGCCTCGGCGATCACCGCGCGCACGCCTTCCTCGACGCTCTCCGGGGTCTCCTCGGGGATCATGCGGCGGTCGAGGCGCAGCGTGATGCGGTCCGGCACCACGTTGGTGTTGATGCCGCCCTTGATCAGGCCGACGGTGAGCTGCGGCGAGCCGATGCCCGGCACGCCGGACACCGCCTCGGCGTAGCTCTTGCGCAAACCGTACAGGGCGTTGAGCACGCCGGTCGCCGTCTCC
Source organism: Pseudomonadota bacterium (assembly GCA_023412175.1). GTDB lineage: Bacteria > Pseudomonadota > Alphaproteobacteria > Azospirillales > Azospirillaceae > Azospirillum. The sequence continues at coordinate 2,449 of JAEYOB010000197.1, forward strand.
AGCGCGTCGATGCCGGTGCTGGGTAGGGCGGCGTGCGCCGACTTGCCGTTGACCTCGACCTCCAGGTGCAGGCAGCCGTTGTGCGCGGTGACCACGCCGTAGCTGAAGCCGGCGCCGATGGCGAAGTCGGGCTTGGAGATGCCCTCGTCGATCAGCCATTTCGGGCCGATCTCGCCGCCGGCCTCCTCGTCGTAGGTCAGGTGCAGTTCGACCGTGCCGCGGTCCAGCCCGGCCTTCTCCAGCGCCAGCAGCGCGTAGGCGTAGGTGGCGAAGTCGGATTTCGACACGGCGACGCCGCGGCCGTACATCCAGCCGTCCACGATCTCGGCGCCGTAGGGATCCCTGGTCCAGCCCTCGCCCGGCGGCACCACGTCGCCGTGCGCGTTCAGCGCCACCACCGGCCCGTCGCCGAAGCGCTTGCGGACCACGAGGTTGACCGCGCTGACCATGCCGTTGGCGCGCACGAGATCGTCGGGCACGCGGTGGCGCTCGACGGTGAAGCCCATGGCCTCCAGCAGTTCGGCGGCGCGCTCGGCGTGCAGGGCGCAGTCGCCCGGCGGGTTGTCGGAGGGCACCTTGACCAGTTCGGCCAGGAAGCGGGTCTGGGCCTCCTGCGAGGAGCGCAGGAAGTCGCGGATGGCCTGGGCGTGCGTCATGGCGAAAGGGTCCCGTGGTCGAAATGGCGGACGATGTCGAGGAGGACGCGCACCGCCAGATCGGCGTCCCCGGTGGTGATGGATTCGGCCGGGTTGTGACTGATGCCGCCGTGGCAGCGGACGAACAGCATGCCCATCGGCAGCACGCCCGTAAAGGCCATGGCGTCGTGCCCTGCCCCGCTGGGCAGGCGGAACGGCCGCACGCCGGCCCGCCGGATCGCCGCCTCGACCTGTCCGATCAGGCCGGGTGTGCAGGGTGCGGCGTCGGCGTCATGGCCCTTCTCGATGCTGAGGGCGACGTTGCGGCGGCCGGCGACGGCCTCCAGCACGGCCTGGATCGCCTCGACTCCGCCGGTGCGCACCGCATCGTCGGCGGCACGGACGTCCACCGTGAAGACCACCCGGCCGGGGATCACGTTGATGGCGCCGGGAAAGGTCTCCAGCCGGCCGACGGTGGCCACCAGACCGGGCGTCCCGGCGGCCTGCCGCTCGACCGCCAGCACCATCTCGGCCGCGGCGGTCAGCGCATCGCGGCGCAGTTCCATGGGCACGGTCCCGGCGTGGCCGGCCATGCCCTGCACGGTCGCGGTGAAGCGCGTGGCGCCGTTGATGGCGGTGACGGCACCGAGCGGCAGCCCTTCCGCCTCCAGAACCGGCCCCTGCTCGATGTGGACCTCCAGATAGGCGAGCGCGTTCGGACGCCTGGCCTCCGCGATGCGGGCCGGGTCGCCGCCGAAGGCCGCCAGCGCATCGGCGAAGCGCACGCCATCGCGGTCCCTGCCCTCCAGCGCGGCCGGATCGAAGCGGCCGGCGGCGGCGCGGCTGCCGGTCAGGGTGACCGGGAAACGCACCCCCTCCTCGTCGCCGAAGCCCAGCACCTCGACGGCGAAGGGCAGCCGCTCGCCCAGGCGGTTCAGCTCGGCCACCGCGGCGACGGCCGCCAGGACGCCGAGGTTGCCGTCGTACTTGCCGCCGTTGCGCACCGTGTCGATGTGCGAGCCCAGCAGCAAGGCCGGCGCCCCCGGCTGCGCGCCCTCGTAGCGGCCGACCACCGTGCCGGCGGGGTCGAGATGGACGTCCATGCCGGCCTCGCGCATCCACGCCATCAGCTGGTCGGCGGCGGCGCGGTGCTGCGGGGAGAAGCACAGGCGGGTCATCGCCCCCGGCTCCGCCGTGAAGGTGGCGAACTCCTCCAGGCGCGCCATGAGGTCCGGGCCGAACGCCGTCACGGCAGCAGATCCTTCAGGCGCAGCAGCGTGATGCGCTCGACCTGGGCAAGCGCGGTGGCGAACTCCTCCTCCGGCGTGTTGTGGATGCGCCGCTCGAACGCCTCCAGGATCTCGGCACGGGTGCGGCCCTTCACCGCCAGGATGAAGGGGAAGCCGAATTTGGCCTTGTAGGCGTCGTTCAGCCCGGTGAAACGCTGGAACTCCTCGGGCGTGCAGCGGTCGAGGCCGGCCGAGGCCTGCTCGGACGTCGAATCTGCCGTCAGCTCGCCGCACACCGCCAGCTTGCCGGCGAGGTCGGGGTGGGCGTTCAGGAGCGCCAGCTGCCGCTCGCGCGGAGCGGCGCGCAGCACGGCGATCATGGCGGCGTGCAGCCCCTCGGCGGTGTCGGCGGCGGGCGTCAGACCGGCGTCGAAGGCGCCTTCCGGGACCCAGGGCGAGTGCTCGAACACATGGCCGAAGCGGGCCAGGAAAGCGGTGCGGTCCATCCGGCTGGGCTGCATCACTTCGCCTCCTCGTGCGGGTGCCGCTCGTGCCAGTGCCGGGCGATGTCCACGCGGCGGCAGAACCACACGTCCTCGTGCCCGGCGGCGTAGTCGAGGAAGCGTTCCAGCGACTTGATGCGCCCCGGCCGCCCGACCAGCCGGCAGTGCAGGCCGATGGACATCATGCGCGGCGTCTCCGCCCCCTCCTCGTACAGCGCGTCGAAGCTGTCCTTGAGGTAGGTAAAGAACTGATCGCCGCTGTTGAAGCCCTGCACCTGGGCGAAGCGCATGTCGTTGCAGTCCAGCGTGTAGGGCACGATCAGCTGCGGCTTGCCCGCCACCAGCTCCCAGTGCGGCAGGTCGTCGTCGTAGGAATCGGCGTCGTAGAGGAAGCCGCCGTGCTCCGCCACCAGGCGCCGCGTGTTCGGGCCGGTCCTCCCGGTGTACCAGCCGAGCGGCCGGCTGCCGCTGACCTGCTCCAGGATCTCCATCGCCTTGCGCATGTGCTCGCGCTCGACCGCCTCGTCCAGATACTGGTAGTTGATCCAGCGGTAGCCGTGGCTGGCGATCTCGTGCCCGGCGTCCACCATGGCGCGGATCACCTCGGGATGGCGCTCGGCCGCCATCGCCACGGCGAAGATGGTGAGCGGCACGCCCTTGCGTTCGAACAGCTTCAGCAGGCGCCAGACGCCGACCCGCGAACCGTACTCGTACAGCGATTCCATGGACATGTGCCGCACGCCCGGCAACGGCTGCGCGGCGACCATCTCCGACAGGAAGGCCTCCGACGCCTCGTCGCCGTGCAGGACGCAGTTCTCGCCGCCCTCCTCGTAGTTGAGGACGAACTGCACGGCGATGCGCGCCCCGCCCGGCCAGTCGGCCTTGGGCGGGTTCGGGCCGTAGCCCACGAGATCCCTGGGATAGCCGGAACCGGACATGCCTTCTCCCCTGCTGCGCCGCTGCGATTGCATGATAGTCGCGGAAGATCCGCCATACCTTTCGGATCGGTTTGAAAGTCTTTCCCCGCGCCCCCTGTTAGAGCACGCCTCGCGCGTCGATATAGTTGCATAACATACGGCGAAAGACCGGGGAGACGAGGCAACCATGAGCATCGACGCGCAGCATGGCGGGCGGCTGACCACACACGTCCTCGACACCACGCATGGCCGGCCGGGCGCCGGCATCGGCCTCACCCTCTACCGTATCGAAAACGAGCAGCGCACCTGGGTGCTCGACGCCCGCACCAACGCCGACGGGCGCTGCGACGAACCGCTGCTGGCCGGCGACGCGCTGAAGCCCGGCTGCTACGAGCTGGTGTTCCACGTCGGGTCCTATTTCCGCGCCGCCGGGATTGTGCTGACCGAGCCGGCCTTCCTGGATGTGGTGCCGATCCGCTTCGGCATCTCCGCGGCCGGGCAGCACTATCACGTGCCGCTGCTGGTCTCGCCCTACGGCTATTCCACCTACCGCGGCAGCTGAGCCATGCGCGACACCGTACGCTTCCTGCTGGGGGACGAGCTTCGGGAGATCCGCGACGTCGATCCGACCATGACCGTGCTCGACTGGCTGCGGCTGGAGGAGCGGCGCGTTGGCACCAAGGAGGGCTGCAACGAGGGCGACTGCGGCGCCTGCACCGTGGTGGTCGGCCGGCTTGACGACAGCACCGGGGGCGACCGCCGCCTGCGCTACGAGGCGGTGAACGCCTGCATCCGCTTCCTGCCGACGCTGGACGGCTGCCAGCTCCTGACCGTCGAGCACTTGAAGGGGCCGGACGGCGCCCTGCACCCGGTTCAGCAGGCCATGGTGGACGAGCACGGCTCGCAGTGCGGCTTCTGCACGCCGGGCTTCGTCATGTCGATGCTGGCGCTCTACCTGAACGAGGACCGGCCGGGCGAGGCGCGCATCGACGACGCGCTGGCCGGCAATCTGTGCCGCTGCACCGGCTACGCCCCCATCGTCCGCGCGGCGCAGCGCATGTACGAGCTGGGCGATCGGACGCAGGACCGTTTTGCGGTGGCTGCCGCCTCGGTAGCCGAGCGGCTGCGCGCCCTGGCCGACGAGGAGGTGGTGTGCGTCGGCAGCAAGGGGCGCCGCTTCTACGCCCCGGCCACCGAGGGGCAGTTCGCCGACCTGCTGCTCCAGCACCCCGACGCCACCATCGTGGCCGGCGCCACCGACGTCGGGCTGTGGGTGACCAAGTTCCAGCGCGTCCTGCCCGACGTGATCTGGACCGGCCGCGTCGCCGAGCTGCGCCGCATCCGCGAGACCGACACCGCGCTGGAGATCGGCGCCGCCGTCACCTACACCGACGCGGCGGACGCCATCGCCGCGCTCTACCCCGACTTCGGCGAGCTGATCCGGCGCATCGGCGCGGTGCAGGTGCGCAATGCCGGCACCATCGGCGGCAACGTCGCCAACGGCTCGCCCATCGGCGACACGCCGCCGGCCCTGATCGCCGCCGGGGCCACCGTGGTGCTGCGCCTCGGCATCGAGCGGCGCACGCTGCACCTGGAAGACTTCTTCATCGCCTACGGCAAGCAGGACCGCCGGCCGGGCGAGTTCGTCGAGAAGATCATCCTGCCGAAGCCGGCGCCGGGCGCGCTGTTCCGCGCCTACAAGATTTCGAAGCGCTTCGACCAGGACATCTCCGCCATCTGCGGCGCCTTCCTGATCGAGCTGGACGGCGACCGGGTGAGCCGCGCGCGGCTGGCCTACGGCGGCATGGCGGCGACGCCCAAACGCGCCGTGGCGGCGGAGGCCGCATTGGTCGGCCAATCCTGGAGCGAGGCCAGCGTGCGGCGCGCCATGGCCGCGCTGAAGGAGGACTTTACGCCGCTGACCGACTGGCGCGCCGGCGCCGAATACCGCGCCACCGTGGCCGCCAACTTGCTGCTGAAGCTGTACGTCGAGGCGACGGAGGAGGAGGCGACCCGCCTCGTCGGTTCGGGGAGGCTCGCCCATGCCTGACACGGCCCACCCTCTGAAGATCGCCGGCGGCGTCCACGAGGACCGCCGCCACGACAGCGCCTGCAAGCACGTCAGCGGCGAGGCCGTCTACGTGGACGACATGCCGGAGCCCGCCGGGCTGCTGCACGTGTATCTGGGCCTGTCGGCAAAGGCGCACGCGCGCGTGCTGTCCATGGACCTGTCGAAGGTGCGCGCGGCCCCCGGCGTGGTGGCGGTGTTCACCGCCGACGACGTGCCGGG
>JAEYOB010000235.1 GCA_023412175.1 Pseudomonadota bacterium
CTCTAAATATCCCTTCTTCTGGGCCTCCTGGTCGGCGCCGCCCCAGGACACGACCGTCAGGTCGCGGGCGCTGGCGGCCGACGCCAGCGCCACACCGGCGGTGAGCGTGGCGACAAACCCGATGGACTTCCACATGCTGCGCATCTTCCCTGTTCCTCTTCTGCGTTCGGTTGCGAGACGGATGAGTTTGACGCTGGGTCTTCAAGCCGGATCGAGGGCGCGACCGTCCTCGGGGCGGAAGGCGATGGTGACCGGCAGGCCGGCGGTGAGCCCGGCGTGGTTGCCGCCGCTGAGCTTCACCATGAATTCCGGGTTGTCGGCGACCGACAGCACGGTCAGCGCGTGGTCGCCCAGATAGATCGTGTGCTGGATGGTGGCCGGCAGGTGGTTGGGCAGGCCGGCCTCCTCGTTGCCCTTGAGGATGCGCACGCGCTCCGGCCGAACCGAGACGGAGGTGCGCTGGCCGACGCGATCGACGCCGACGGCCGAGGCCATCACCCGCTCGCCGGTGGCGAGGCGCACGGTGGCGAACCCCTGTTCGAGATTTTCGACAGCCCCGTGCAGCATGTTGTTCTCGCCGATGAAGTTGGCGACGAAGCTGTTGACGGGGCGCTCGTACAGCGCGTCGGGCTTGTCGATCTGCTGGATGACGCCGTCGTTGAACACGGCGATGCGGTCCGACATGGTCAGCGCCTCGCTCTGGTCATGCGTGACGTAGACCACGGTGATCCCGGTGGATTCGTGGATCTGCTTGATCTCGAGCTGCATGTGCTCGCGCAGGCGCTTGTCGAGTGCGCCCAGCGGCTCGTCCATCAGCACCAGCTGCGGGCTGAACACCAGGGCGCGCGCCAGCGCCACGCGCTGCTGCTGGCCGCCGGAGAGCTGCCCCGGCCGGCGCTTCGCAAGGCTCTCCAGCTTGATCATGGAGAGCGCCCGGTCCACCCGCTGGCGGACCTCCGCCTTCGGCATCTTGCGCACCGAGAGCGGGAAGGCGAGGTTTTCCTCCACCGTCATGTGCGGGAACAGCGCGTAGTTCTGGAACACCATGCCGATGTCGCGCTGGTGCGGCGGCACGTTCTTGATGGGCCGGCCATCCAGCACGATCTCGCCGTGGGTCGGCACCTCAAAGCCGGCGAGCATCATCAATGTCGTCGTCTTGCCGGCGCCCGACGGCCCCCGCAGCGTCACGAACTCGCCCCGCCTGATGTCGAGGTCGAGGTTCTTCACCACGAGGTGCTCGCCATCATAGGTCTTCTGCACACCTGTGAAGCGAACCAGCGTGTCGTTCGTTGCTGTGACCATGCCGCCGTCCATCGGTCCTTGTCCTCCCGTAGGCCCCCTTCGCGCTCAGGCGCCGTGGGCTCTCGATCCTGGGCTCGACCGTAACACGTGTTTAAGAAATTCGACAAGTCGTTGCATAGACCATCATCACTATGACCGGATTGCTGCGCGACTGTGCAGAAAATCCGGTCATGACTGTCCATTGGGCGGCAGTTTGCCCAATCGGCGCTCCGTCCGCGCCACGGACCATCGGCCGCCTCCGCGTCCCGCCGGTCTCCATCTGGGCGTGTGCATCGTCCGAGTCGCCGTGCCTTGGGCTTGGCTTGCGGCGATCGGGCAAAAGGAATTGGCCCCGCATCGGCCGTTCAAGGCGAGGAGTGCGGATGGCGTTATCCTTGTGCGGGGGATATGCCGCCACGCGGCAGACCGTCGTTCCCTGACGCCGAGGGTTCTGGGAGGTTGAGGGCAGGATGCCAGACCACCTGCAGGCACGCTTGCACGGACGCGGGGATTTTCAGCCGCTGGGCCCGATCCGATTCCCGCCGTCAGGAAGCTGCGCCTCATGCCCTCCCCTCCCTGCCTTCCGCGGTACTTCACACATTAAGCGACCGGGTACAGGGGGCGTGCAAGACGAATTTCATCCCTCCGCCGACCCCACCGCGACCGACCGGCGCCGTTTCATGCGACGTCGCATAGACGGTTGATCGGCAAGGCCGTTACAGTGGGAAAAACCAACCGGAGGACGACATGGACGCCGACACGTTGCGCGCGCTGCAAGCGCCGCTCAAGGACCGCTACAAGCAGGATCCGCAATCCGCCGTGGTCACCCTGAAGGCCCGCGGCGACCTCGACGGCGAGGGGGTCGCCTGCAAGGTGGACACCGGCCGCGCTCTGGTGGAAGCCGGCCTGCATCCGGCGACCGGCGGCGCCGGCACCCAGGCGTGCTCCGGCGACATGCTGCTGGAGGCGCTGGTGGCCTGTGCCGGCGTGACGTTGAAGGCGGTGGCCACGGCGCTGGCCTTCAACCTGCGTGGCGGCAGCGTCTCGGCCGAGGGAGATCTGGACTTCCGCGGCACCCTGGGCGTGGCGAAGGACGCGCCGGTCGGCTTCCGTGAAATCCGCCTGCGCTTCGATCTCGACACCGACGAGCCGCAGGAGCGCATCGACGCACTGACCAAGCTGACCGAGCGCTATTGCGTCGTCTACCAGACGCTGGCCAACCCGCCACCGCTGGCGCTCAAGATTACGAACGGCGGATAACCGCATCGGGATGGCAAGTGCCGCGGACGGGGGCGCCCAGCGGGGGTACCGTCCCTCCCCTGCCCTCTGTTCCATCGCCGGCACCGGCACGGGGATGGAGCAGAGGGAGGGTGGGAGGCGCGTGTCAGTGTTTCGGCTCGCCGGTATGGGGCGTCACGCGTCCTTCTGAACCGGAAGGAAATTGCCGTCCTTCAGCCGGCTCTCGCGCAGCTCTCCGGTACGCCTCAGGAGCGGGTAGGCGACGGACGCGGCGTGCGCGTTGATGCGCTTGAAGTCGCGCAACAGATCGAGCGTCAGCGCGCTGGTCTCGATGCTCTCGGTGCGGCCCTCGCGCACCCGCTTCAGATGGTTCTCGGCCGAGGTGCGCTCCAGCGCGCGGATCTCGTCCTTCTCGGCGATCAGCTGGCGCGCCAAACGCCGGTCCTCGGAGATGAAGATCCCCAACGCCGTGCGGAGGTTGTCCAGGGTGCGGTGGTGCAGCGCGGCGATGGCCTGGAAGTCCTCGGCTGGAAAGCGGAGGCCGAGGCGGGTTTTCTTGGCCGCAATCTCCATCAGGCTCTTGTCGACGATATCACCGATATGTTCGAGATTGATGGCGAAGGCCATGATCTCGCCGACCCGCCGGCTGTCCTCATCTTCGAGCTGTCCACGGCCAACCTTGACCAGGTAGAGCTTGATCGCCGTGTGCAATGCGTCCACCGCGTCGTCGGTGCGGCTCACCTCGGCGATCAGACGCTCGTCGTCGTGGCGCAGCACGTCGAGCGTGCGGCGGAGCATGTCCTCGACCAGATCGCCCAGCCGCAACGTCTCGCGGACCGCGCAGGCGATCGCCGCCGTGGGCGCCTCCAGCACGGATTCGTCCAGATGCCGCGGCTGGCCCTCATCCTCGCCGGGCGGACGGTCGGGCAAGGCCAGGACCGTCAGCCGCGCCACCGGCCCGACCAGCGGGATGAAGAGCGCGGCGAGCGCCAAGTTGAACCCGGCGTGCAGCAGCACGGCGGTCTGCGCGTTCGCCGTCTCGCCGAGCACGTCGCCGAGCATCGTCACGAACGGCAGAGCCGCCAGGGCGCCGGCCGCCCGCATGATGAGGTTGCCGAGCGGCACCCGCCGTCCCTCCGGCACCTCCCGCATCGTCGCCAGCAGCGGCGGCACCGCGCCGCCCAGGTTGGCACCCAGGACAAGCGCGGCGGTACCCGGCAGATCCAGCAGGCCACCGCCAGCCAGCGAGGCGATCAGCAGGACCACAGCAAGGCTGGAGTGCAGCAGCGCCGTCAGCCCCGCCGCAACGAGCAGCGCCAGCGCCGGCTCGCTGGTCAGCCCGCCGAGCATGGCGTGGATCAGTTCTGACTCGCGGACCGGCACGGTGGCCTCGGCAAGCAGCCGCATGGCAAGCAGCATGAGGCCGAGACCGACAAGAGTACGCGCCACGGCCCGGCGCGGCCGGCTCCCCTCCCCTACGGCGAACAGCGCCGCGCCCAGCAGCAGCAGTGCCGGCGACAACCAGCGCACGTCGAGCGACAGAAAACCGGCCACCACGCTGGTTCCCACGTCGGCGCCCAGCATCACGGCGAGCGCCATGGCAGTGGTCATGAGCTGTTGTCCGCTCATGGCCGATGCCATCAGCGCCGTCGCGGTGCTGCTCTGCAGGCCCAGCGTTACGCCGAAGCCGGCAAGGAAGGCGACGACGCGGTTGCGCGTTCCCAGCCCCACCCAACGGCGCAGCGACGCGCCGCACGCGCGGAACACGCCCGTGCGCACCATGCGCAGGCCCCACAGGAGAAGGGCCACGGCCCCGAGTATGTCGATGAGGACGAGTGTCGGAGAATGCGGTTGCATCATTCTGTAACAATGGCCATGCCGGCCCGATCCCCCAACCCCTTTCCGGCGGGCGGGGCGCGTAATCTTGTGGAAGGATTCGGGTCGGCGAGCACGGCCGTTGGAGCGGTTGCGTACTCTTGTGGAAACCGAGTCGCCGGATAAGCGGTTCGGCTGTTCCGGAAGGCTCCGGAGGGCGGCAAATCGGCCGGTCCCGGCCCCTGAAAGGCCCCTTGGATTCGTAATCTTGTAGCAGCGCGTATTCTTGTGGATGGTCGGTGTCCGGGCGGGTTGCCCTATGTGGATGCGTATTCTTGTGGAAGTCCTTGTTTGCGAGTCGATTTCGGCGGTTTCCACCAGACAGCGCATGCGCCCGAGGTGCCGAAAACATCGACGGCGGCCTGGGTGGGATCCCGGGCCGCCGTGCGTAGTTTTGTGGAAACTGTTGTTTTTAAAGGAAAATCAGCCAGCGTAATCTGGTGGAAACAGCCTGCTACATACCGATCAGCGCGGCCTGGCGACGATCCGACGCCACGGGAGGCAAGGAGGGATGCATCGTCAGCCCTTCGCGGCCGACTTCGACCTTGGCCTCGGGATAGACGTTCAACGCGACGCGCAGCGTTTCCGGGAAGCGGGTTTTGAAGTGCCGGAGTTCGTCGTAGCCGGCGCCAAACTGCGAGTACAGCGACTGCCAGGAAATTCGGGTGGGCTCGCTCAGCGAATGCAGGCGGTAGGCCAGCCAAATGTAGACGTCGATCGCCATGGATTTGGAGGAGATCTCACGGATTGCCGATTCCAGGACCGGCACCGGGTGTTCGCGCAGCGACTTGAAGAAGCTTTCGGAAAGCAGGACGCGTTCTTCCCACAAGGAGCCCTGGCGGTCGTCGTCGGCGGTGAAGGTCAGGCCGCCCACAACGATGGAATCCTTGGCGAACTTGCTGCCGCGGCCCTTGGTTTCGAGATCGTCCCAGAAGAAGGTCAGATGGCAGGCCGACAGGCGGTTGCACTGTTCCTTGACGTCCCGGTACGATTGCCCGCCGGTCGAGACGTTCATGCGGCTCATCCAGTCGCGCATGGAGGCCCCCAATTCGACCTCGCGGCTGCTGGACTGGAGCGCTTTTGTCTGCAGATACAGGAGGATAAGCCGGGCTCGCGAGCCATACGGCACACCGTACATCTTCTCCTTGCCACCGAGCAGGAGCACGCCGGGCTGGACGACGAGGGTCACGCGATGGCCGTCGCGCCGCCAGGTCTGATCGTCCGCCAGACGCTTGTGGGGCAGCGCGGTAAGGCAGAAACCGCTGTATGTGATGCCCATCGCGCGCGATTCATCGGCGAGAACCGCCGCTGCGGCATCGACCAGGGGGCGCTGTTCGCGGGGCACGAGTTCGCGGGCACGGTCCCGGCCGTGCTGGATGATGAGCTGGTGAATTTCGGCCATGGCTGTCTCCTGACCGTTACGCAGGCTGAACGATCGAGAAACAATCTGGTTCTGTTGACGGATCCCGTCAACACGTATTTTTGTGGAGGGATCTAGTTGGTATTAGTTGATTCTAACTATTAGTATGTTCCACCAGACTACGCAGGAAAACCCGATTCGCGACCACCAGAATACGCAGAATCCGCACCAGATTACGCGGGGAAAAACGGGGTGGCTGTGAATGGTCTGATTTGCAGGAAGGCGAATCGGCGCGACTCCGGGTGTTCTCCGAAAGCTTACCCGAATCGCTTATAACCACGGATAGGGTGTGGCATCGGAGTCGAAAGCCAATGATCGATTCGGTGGTGGAACGGTTCCGAGCGCATGTCCGCGCGACTCGGAAGAGGCGAAAACCGGAAAATATGTTGTCCTTACCATTTTGTCTGTGACCCGGAACGTAAGGTGAGGCGACCATCGGTGATGGCTTTGCCGGATCCTATGCGACGTCGCATGTCACTGGACGCTCGGACATCGAGCTGTTGACATCTTCCGTCAACAGGGGCACGGTCGCCGCAGAGGCAGCGGGCCGAGAGGACTCATGACCGGCGAGGAATTACAAGGGATTCGGGAAGCGCGCGGCGCCACCCAACAGGAATTTGCGGCGTGGCTGAACGAGCAGCTCGGCCGCAAGTACGACCGGGCACGCATCAGCCGCTGGGAAAGCGGAACGGAACGCATCCCGCCGCGCGTCGAGCTGTTCATCAAGACCGGTTCCGAGGGAGCATCCAAGCCGCCGGCGCGGGCGCGGCGCGCGATCACGGTGGCGGTGGCGAACCAGAAGGGTGGGGTCGGCAAGACGACGACAGCCGTCAACCTGGCTTACGCCCTGGCGCGTGAAGGCGAGAAGGTGCTGTTGATCGACGCCGACCCGCAGGCCAGCGCCACCATCTTCCTCGGCCAGGATCCGCGCGCGCTGGAGCTGCGCAAGGCGACCGTCTATTATGCTCTGCTGAAGGAGCAGGATCTCGGTGCGATCATCATCCCCGGCTTCTTCGATCTGGTCCCCTCCTCCATCACGCTGGCCGCCGCCGACACCGAACTGATGGCGGAGCCCTTCGCCTCCTCGGTGCTGCGCGAGAAGATCGACGCGATCCGCACCGGCTACGACTACGTGATCATCGACTGCCCGCCGAACCTGTCGCTGCTGACGGTCAACGCGCTGTCGGCGGCCGACCGGGTGATCATCCCCGTCAAGACCGAGTTCCTGGACATCATGGGTATCCCGCTGCTGCTGGACACGGTGGAGAAGATCCGCCGTCGTGGCAACACGCAGCTCACCGTGCTCGGGATCCTGCCCACCATGTTCAATGCGCGCTATACGCAGGACAACGAGACGCTCAGGGAACTGCGCGAGAGCCTCGGCGCCAAGACCCGCATCTTTGCGCCGATCAACCGTTCGACCGGATACGGGCAGTCTGCGGCCGCCGGCCGGCCGACGCTGGAAGTGCTGCCCGACACGCCGGGCGTGCAGGGCTACGTGGATTTGGCAAGGGAACTGATTGGTCATGGCGAAGCCTGATAAGACCCGCAATTTCGGCATCTTCCGCGGCGCCATGGAGACGCAGGCGAAGGATGCGCTGTTCGGCACCAGCGCCGATTTCCCCAAGCTGGTCGAGATCGACCTGACGCGGATCTCCCGCAACCCCGATCAGCCGCGCAAGCACTTCGACCCGGACGAGATGGAGGCGCTGGCGGAGTCCATCCAGCGCTACGGGCTCAAGCAGCCGATCCTGGTGAAGGAGATGGGGCAGGGCACCTTCCTGCTGGTCGCCGGCGAGCGCCGCTACCGTGCCCATGAGATGCTGGGCCGGGACACCATCTTCGCCATCGTCACCTCGGGCGACGCCGACGAGTTGGCGCTGGTGGAGAACGTGCAGCGCGTCGACCTTGATGCGCTGGAACTGTCCGTGGCGTTGGCGCGCCTCATGGAGCGGCACGGCTACACCCAGGAGGAACTGGGCGGCATCATCGGCCGCAGCCAGAGCTACGTCAGCCACACGCTGCGGCTCAACGCGCTTCCCGAGACCATCAAGCGCGAATATGCGACGTCGCATAGGGACGTCTCGCGGTCGGTGCTGGTGGAGATCGCCTGGATCAAGGACGAGGACGAGCAGCTCGAACTGTGGCAGCGCGTCAAGGCCGGGGAGGGGACGGTGAAGGCCGCCCGCACTCGGAAGGCGCGAACCCCGTCGCCCCAACCGAAGACGCTGTCGCAGTTTTTCAACGCGGTGCGGCTGGTCCGCAAACAGGCGACCGACGTGCAGACGCACCGTGGTCACCTCGACGACGAGCAGCGCGCCGAACTGCGCGAGCTGCGCCGCCAGATCGACGAACTGCTCGGTGGGGAGTGAGCGCCGGCCGCGCCCACCCCCGTTGACCGTCAATCCCGATGAACGTCAATCGTTGAGGAATGGGTTGTAGAGGCGTTCCTCGCCGATGGTGGACATCGGCCCGTGGCCGGGAATGAACGCCACGTCGTCACCGAGCGTGAACAGCTTCTCGCGGATCGCGCGGATCAGGTCGCCGTGGTTGCCCTTCGGGAAATCGGTGCGGCCGATGGAGCCGGCGAACAGCACGTCACCCACCACCGCCAGCTTCGACGGTGCGTGGTAGAACACCACGTGCCCCGGCGTGTGGCCCGGGCAGTGGAACACGCTCAGCGTCTCGTTGCCGACGGTGACCGTGTCGCCGTCAGCCAGCCAGCGGTCCGGCGTGAACACCGGCGCCAGCGGAAAGCCGAACATCTGGCTCTGCTGCGGCATCCCCTCGATCCAGAACTGGTCCTCCGGATGCGGCCCTTCGATGGGCAGGCCGAGACGGTCGGCCAGCGGCTTGACGCCGCCGGCATGGTCGATGTGGCCGTGCGTCACCAGGATCTTCTCGATGGTGACGCCCTTGGTCTCCGCCGCGCGGAGGATGCGGTCGAGATCGCCGCCGGGATCGACGACCGCTCCCTTCATGGTCGCCTCGCACCACAGGAGGCTGCAGTTCTGCTCGAAAGGCGTCACCGGAACGATGGCGTACTTCATGCCGAGTCCTATCAGAGGAAGCCGTGGGGTTGCGCGACCTTACGGCGCCCCCGCTCCCCGGACAAGCTCGGTCAGGGGCAAGCCCGGTCAGGGCATGAGGTCGGTGGCGACGTACACGCGGTCCAGCGCGCGCTGCGTCACCTCCCGCACCACGCCGGCCTCCACCAGATCACCGACGATCAGTTGGGCCCCGCGGCCGGTGATGCCGAACCGGCGCTGCAGACGCCGGACGGTGAAGGCGGGGTGTTCGAACAGCCACTCCAACATTTCGGGGAGCTTGGAGGTGCGGCGCCGCGTTCCCGTGCGGTCCCGCCAGGCCGCGGCGATGCCGTCCAGCTCCCCGGCGCGGCGCCGCTCGGTGTGAACCGCCTCGGTCAGCGCGCCGGCCAGCCACACCTGCCACTCCAGATCCGGCCCGCCGGCCATCAGCCGCACAGCGGTGCGCTCGGCCCACAGG
>JAEYOB010000342.1 GCA_023412175.1 Pseudomonadota bacterium
ACACCCCGCCTGCGGCACTGCCGGCCGACGCCGGGGAGTCGGACGAGCAGCTTCCCGTCATCGGCCGCTCGCCGGCCATGCAGGAAATCTACCGGGTGCTTGCCCGTTTGATGGGCACCGACCTGACGGTGATGATCACCGGCGAGTCCGGCACCGGCAAGGAGCTGGTGGCGCGCGCGCTGCACGATTACGGCAAGCGCCGCAACGGCCCCTTCGTCGCGATCAACATGGCGGCGATCCCACGCGAGCTGATCGAATCCGAGTTGTTCGGCCACGAGAAGGGCGCCTTCACCGGCGCCACCAACCGCTCCACCGGCCGCTTCGAGCAGGCGCAGGGCGGCACCCTGTTCCTCGACGAGATCGGCGACATGCCGCTGGAGGCGCAGACCCGGCTGCTGCGCGTCCTTCAGGAGGGCGAGTACACTACGGTCGGCGGGCGTACGCCCATCAAGACGGACGTACGCATCGTCGCCGCCACGCACCGCGACCTGCGTACGCTGGCCCGCCAGGGCCTGTTCCGCGAGGATCTGTTCTACCGCCTGAACGTCGTGCCGATCCGCCTGCCGCCGCTGCGCGAGCGGACGGAGGACGTGCCGCTGCTGATCCGCCACTTTCTCAATCAGGCAGTGTCCCAGGGCCTGCCCAACAAGAGCATCGACCAGGCGGCGCTGGAGCGGCTGAAGCGCTATCGCTGGCCGGGCAACGTACGCGAGCTGGAAAACCTCGTACGCCGGCTCGCCGCCCTGTACTCCCAGGAGATCATCGGCGTCGACGTCATCGAGGCGGAGCTGGCCGACGCCACCCCCGTCGTCCAGCTTGTCGAGGAGATCCAGAGCGAAGGGCTGGGCTCGGCGGTCGAGCGCCACCTGAAGGACTATTTCGCCGCGCACAAGGACGGGATCCCCGCCACGGGCCTGTACGACCGGGTCCTGCGCGAGGTCGAGCGCCCGCTCATCTCGCTCAGCCTGTCGGCAACCCGCGGCAACCAGATCAAGGCGGCGGAGCTTCTCGGCCTCAACCGCAACACGCTCCGCAAGAAGATCCGCGAGCTGGACATCCAGGTCGTCCGTGGCCTCAAATAACGGGTCCGTGATAATCATGTGACACCGCTCGGCCCCGGCCCCTCCACGGAGCCTCTTTTGCGCCGTGCAATGGAGCCGTTCGCGGTATGACCTTGAACGCGCTTGGCAGCCGCGCCACAGGTGTGTACCTTTCCGGCAACATCCTGTGGCCGGTATCCATGTCGCTTCAGTCTTCAGACAAAACGGCGGACAGATCGGCGGCCTTCTGGGCGCAACTGTCGCGTTGGGCGGGGCGGGTTGGCCTTGCCAAGCGGTTGGCCGTGGCGCTCAGCCTGGCGGCCATCGCGGCCGGTTTCGCCACCTATGCCGCCCTGACGGAGACCGCCCCCTTCGGCGGCTCGAACCCGCGCACCGTCACGCTTCTGCTCATCCTCGACATGGTGCTGCTGCTGCTGCTCGGCGCCCTGGTGGCGCGGCGCATCGTGCAGATCTGGATCGGGCACCGGCGCGGTATGGCGGGATCGCGCCTGCACGTACGGCTGGTCGCGGTGTTCAGCCTGCTGGCGGTGGCGCCCGCCATCGTGGTGGCGGCCTTCTCGGCGATCTTCTTCTACGTCGGCGTCCAGTCCTGGTTCAGCGACAAGGTGCGCACCGCGGTCCATGAATCGCTGGAGGTGGCGAGCGCCTACCTGCATGAGCACCAGCAGAACATCCGCGCCGACGCCCTGGCCATGACCAACGACCTGAACCAGGAGGCAGTGCGACTGTCCGCCGATCCGGACCGCTTCGATCAGGTCGTGTCCACCCAGGCGGCGTTGCGTGCCCTCTCCGAGGCCATCGTCTTCCACGGCACCACCGGGCGCATCCTGGCGCGGTCCGGCTTCAGCTTCGCGCTCGAGTTCGACCCGATCCCGGATACCGCGCTGGAGCAGGCCCGCAACGGCGAGGTCGTGCTGATCGTCCACGAGAACGACGACCGTGTGCGCGCGCTGATCCGGCTGGACCGTTTCGTCGACACCTATCTGTATGTCGGCCGGGTCGTGGAATCGAAGGTGCTGTCGCACTACGCCGCCGCCAAGGGCGCCGTCACCTCTTACACCGAGTTGGAGGGCCAGCGCGGCAGCCTGCAGATCACCTTCACCGCGATCTTCGTCATCGTGGCGCTGCTGCTGCTGATGGCGGCGGTGTGGGCCGGACTGAACTTCGCCACCAAGCTGGCGCGGCCGATTTCGGCGCTGATCGGCGCGGCGGAACGGGTGCGCGCCGGCGACCTCCAGGTCCGCGTCTCCGAACCGCGCGACGAGGACGAACTCGCCCTGCTGTCGCGCGCCTTCAACCGCATGACCACCGAGATCGAGAGCCAGCGGCGCGAACTGCTCCAGGCCAACAGCCAGCTCGACCAGCGCCGCCGCTTCACCGAAACGGTGTTGGCCGGCGTCACCGCCGGCGTCATCGGCCTCGATGCCGACGGCGTCATCAATCTGCCCAACCTTTCGGCAGCCCGCCTGCTGGGGGTCGAGGACCCCGAGACTCTGATCGGGCGGCGCCTAGCCGAGCTGTCGCCGGAGATGGGCGAGCTTCTGGAGAACGCCCCGCGCCGTCCCGGCCGGCCGATGCAGGAGCAGGTGCAGATCCGCCGGCCGGGCGGCGCCATGCTGACGCTCCTCGTGCGCATCAGCGCCGAGGCCGGGGCCGGGGAAATCCGCGGCTACGTCGTCACCTTCGACGACATCACCGAACTGGTCTCGGCGCAGCGCAAGGCGGCCTGGGCCGACGTGGCCCGACGCATCGCCCACGA
>JAEYOB010000653.1 GCA_023412175.1 Pseudomonadota bacterium
GCGCCTGGGTTTCCAGGCGCCCTTTTCGCGTTTTCTGTCCGATCCCTTCCCTACCCGACCGCCAGTTCGGCCACCCGCTCGCGGAACTGCCCGTCCAGGCGGTGGACGCGCATGTAGAGGCGGTGGCTGCGCTCTAGCAGGCTGCGCAGGCCGCCCGGCAGGTCCTCGTTGTCCGGGCCCGAGGGGTCGGAGCAGATCTCGCCGCCGGACAGAGCGAATTCGTCGGACGCCGCCGTCTCCTGCGTGATCTCGCCGGCGTGCACGGCCTTCTGCGCCAGCAGCCACGCCATCACCTGCGTGAGGCGGCTGGTCACCCGCATGCTCTCGTAGCTGATCTGGAGACGGACGTGCGGCGGCAGGTTCCGGTGTTCGCCGGACTCATGATAGGCGATGTAATTGCGCGCTTCGATGAGCAGCGCCATCGTCTCGTCGTAGGTTCCATTGAAGAACATGGCAGAAGCGATCACGGCCGTACCCCTCCCGCGGCCGCGTGGCCCGACATCGAGCGTGGCGGCAACTGATTAACAAAGGATGATCCGGGGCCGATCCCCCGCGTGCGGACCCCGGCGGGGCCCCTCTTGAACCGCGTAGGACGCTGACTATGTCTAACGGCGCTGGAGGACGCCCATCCGGGGTCCATCGGCGCAATGCCTGCGGGAGCCGACCATGACGGTGGTTCCCGACCGCAATATCGCTCTGTTGGAGGATATATCATGCGTACCTACGACCTTTCGCCTCTGTTCCGTTCGACCGTCGGCTTCGACCGTCTGACGCGCCTGCTCGAAGGCGCGATGACGTCCGACGAGGCCGCGTCCTACCCGCCCTACAACATCGAAAAGCTGGGCGACGACGCCTACCGGATCACCATGGCCGTTGCCGGCTTCGGTCCGGAGGATCTTGAGATCACCGCGCAGCAGAATTCTCTGGTGGTCACTGGGAAAGCTAAGAAGGAGCAGGAGACCGGCCAATTCCTCTACCGGGGTATCGCCGGACGCGCTTTCGAGCGCCGCTTTCAGCTGGCCGACTTCATCAAGGTGAATGGTGCCAGCATGGAGAACGGTCTGCTGCACGTCGAGCTGGCCCGTGAGATCCCCGAGACCATGAAGCCCCGCGCCATCAAGATCGAGGCGGTGGCCGGCGACCGGCCGGCGCTGACCCGGCAGGCGGCGTAAGGTAAATCCCGCACGCACGACGGCGCCCCAGCGATGGGGCGCCGTTTTTCATGCCCCCGTCACGGCCGCACGGAAGAAACCTTGCACCGGAGGTGCCCGGCGGCTTGTGCCGGGCGTTGGAACGGGTTCCGGCAGGCCGGCGAACGCCCGGACAGCGACGGGGCTCACCCCGCCACGATGCGCCTCGTCAGAGCGAGCCCGTCGCGCAGATTCAGCGTCATCAGCGTCAGGTTTGCGGCGCCCGCCAACAACTCGATTGCCTGTACGGCGATGAAGACGGCGTCGAACTCCCCTGCCGCAGCGCTGGCTTGCAGAAACACGGCGCACGGCACAAGGACGAGCAGGCCGTTGAGAGCGATCAATGGCATGCGGTGGCGCTTCCTGAGGATGAGCGGGGCGGCGGAGCCGGCCGCCATGCGGAAGCCCGTCATTCCGGTGATCGCCATTGCCGGTACGAGCGCGAGCAGCCCCCAGAGGATGGCGGTCTTCACGGCGAGGACCGCGCCGTGCGTGCCGAACGCCTCGGCCATGACCGTCGAAACCCAGAAGGTGGCGATCGTCAGCATGCCGACGACGCCGGCAATCGGGTGCAGAGCACGGATCATGGCGTTTCTCCATCGTCGGCTGAGGGCCGCAGGCGATTGCGGAAGTCCAGCATCAGATCGGCTGCCCGCTCGACGTCGCCTGGGACGAGCCCCGCCATCAGCGCATCGGCGAAGGCCAGCCATCGGGCGCTCGCTTCCTCGAACAGGGCGATCCCGTGCTCGGTGAGCTGATCCAGCTTGGCGCGGCGGTGGTGCGGGTTGGGGACGAAGCGGAGGATCCCCTCGGCCTCAAGCTCGTTTGCGATCCGCTGCACCGACTGGCGCACAAGGCCCATGTTGCGGGCGATACCGGCGACCGGCAGCCCCCCGCGGGCCTCGGCGACGGCGCCCATGACCTGCCAACGCGCGCTGGTCAGGCCGAGCGGTGCGACCAGTGCGTCGCCCGCAGCGACAAGGGCGCCGTTGAGGCGGAAAACCTCAAGGGCGAGGCGGCTGGCCGGGTGGTCGAAAACGGTGTCGGAGGCAGTCATAATGGGCGCACGCTACCATTATGACTGCATGCTGTCAATATTGGCCCGGTGGCGATCCGATCCAGGTCTCCCCGGCCGTACTGCTCATCCCGGCAGATCCTCGAACCGCATCACCCGCTTGGCCGGCAGGCGAACGGTCACCGTGGTGCCCTGCCCCAGCGCGCTGTCGATGCGCAGCTCGCCGCCGTGCAGCTCCACCAGCCGCTTGGTCAGCGGCAGGCCCAGGCCGGTGCCCTCGTGCCGGCGGGTCATCGACTGGTCCACCTGGCTGAACCGCGCCAGCGCCTTCGGGATGTCCTCCGGCGCCATGCCGACGCCAGTGTCGCGGACGCTGAGATCCAGCCCGCCGTCGGCGCCGCGCCGCGCCGCGACCGCCACCTCGCCGCCGGAGTCGCTGAACTTGACGGCGTTGGACAGCAGGTTGACGAGGATCTGCCGCAACCGCAACTCGTCGCCGCGCACCGGCGGCAGCCCCTGTTCCAAGTCCAGCGTCACCGCCACCCCGCGCTTGCCGGCCTGCATGGCGATGAGGTTGAGCGACTGCCCGACCAGCTCACCCAGGTCCACCGGCCGGTCCGCAAGCTCCAGGCCGCCCGCCTCGATCTTCGAGATGTCCAGGATGTCGTCGATGATGGCCAGCAGGTGCTCGCCCGACTGGCGGATCGACCGGGCGTACTCGATGTAGCGGTCGATGGCGTCGACGCCGAGGATGCGCATCTCGATCACCTGCGCGAAGCCGATGACGGCGTTCAGCGGCGTGCGCAGCTCGTGACTCATGGTAGCGAGGAAGGCCGATTTGGCGAGGTCGGCGGTCTGCGCCGCGTCGCGGGCATGGATCAGTTCCGCTTCGATGCGCTTGCGCTCGGTGACGTCGCGGACGATGGCGGTGAACAGCCGCCGCCCCTGCACCTCCAGCGCCGACACCGACAGTTCGATGGGGAAGAGCGTGCCGTCGGCGCGGCACGCCTGGATGTCGCCCATGCAGCCGGTGAACGCGGGCTGCCCCTCGCCCTGCGGCGGCAACTGGTGCCGGCGCAGATAGCTCCGGTGCCGGTCGACCACGGTCTCCGGTATCAGCCGGTCGACCTTCTGCCAGACGATGTCGGCCGCGCTCAGCCCGAACATGGCCTCCGCCGCCGGGTTGAAGCTCTGGACGATGCCCTCCTCGTCCATCGTGAGGATGGCGTCGGCCGCCGCCTCGACGACCGATCGGTTGCGCGCCTCGGCGACCAGCAGCGCCTCGGCGGTGCGCACGTACTCGCTCACGTCGGTCAGCGAGCCGATGCAGCCCTGCACGCCGCAGTCCTCGCCGCGCACCGGCGTGGTCTGGAGGAACACCCACGCAGCGGTTCCCTCCTCCGCCCCCATCAGGCGGAAATCGAGCATCACCGGAACTCCGGCGGGGACGCAGCGCGCCCACTCCTCCTCCAGCCGCGGCCGGTCGTCCGGGTGCACCGCGGCGCACCAGCCCCCGGCCAGGATGGCCTCGGTCGGCAACCCGGTCATCGCGGCGAGCCGGCGGTTGGCGAACAGCACGCGCCCGTCAGGGCCGGCGCGGAACATGCCGACCGGCGCCGCCTCGGCCAGCGTGTGGTACAGCGCCTCGCTCTCGCGGCGCTGCTGTTCGGCCTCGACCCGTTCGGTGACGTCGCGGATGTTGCCAACCACCCCCTGCACGTCGGGATCGTCCAGCAGGTTGCAGCCGGTGGCCTCGACGGTGCGCCAGCGCCCGGCGGCGTCGCGCAGGCGGTAGGTGCCGCAGCCGGTGCTGCCCGGTGCCGAGCAGGCGCGGACGGCGAGCCGGGCCTCCAGGGC
>JAEYOB010000560.1 GCA_023412175.1 Pseudomonadota bacterium
GCTGTATTTCGCGGCCGGCGCCTTCGTCGTCGCCTTCCTGGCCCGCGCGCAGCAGGGCGGCTCGGCGCTCCTGCTGCTGCTCGCGGGCGTTGCGGCGGCGCTGGCGGTCGGACTGGTCGTCGGCCTCTTCGTGGTGCGCTACCGCTATATCTTCTTCGGCATGCTGAACCTCGCCTTCTCGATGGTGCTCTACTCGATCCTTGAGAAGTTCTTTTTCATCACCGGCGGCAGCGACGGCCTGCGCGTACCGCGCCCGACGCTGCTCGGCATGCAGATGGAACGCTTCGCCTACGAGAACACTCTCTTCTACGTCACCCTCGTCCTGGCGGTGCTGTGCGCGTGGCTGGTCCACCGCTACTTCCGGTCGCCGCTCGGCGAGGCGCTGCGGGCGCTGAAGAGCAACGAGACGCGGCTGGAGTACATCGGCCTGTCGGCGCGCGGCGTGCTGCTGGTCGCCTACGTGATCTCGGCGGGGCTGGCCGGGCTGGGCGGCACGCTGCTGGCGCTGGTGCAGGGGCACGTGACGCCGGAACTCAGCTATTGGGTGCGCTCGGGCGAGTTCGTCTTCATCGCCATCCTCGGCGGAGCGGCGAGCGTCGCCGGGCCATTCGTCGGCGCCATCGTCTACGAGTTGGTGCGCGCCTACGCCTCGGCTTTCGCCGCCGACATCTGGCAGATGATCCTCGGCGGATTCCTGCTGGTGATCATCCTGTTCGCGTCGCGTGGGCTGGTCGGGCTCTACGACGACATCGGCCAGCGGGTGCGGCCGAACCGCAGCGTCACGGGGCGGAGGCGGCCGACATGACCGAGCCGCTGCTCTCCGTGCGCGACCTGCACATCCATTTCGGCGGCATCCGGGCGGCTGACGGTATCGACCTCGACGTGCACGAGGGCGAGACGCTGGCGATCATCGGGCCGAACGGCGCTGGCAAGACCACCTTCATCAACCTGTGCACCGGCTACCTCAAGCCGACCAGCGGCAGCGTGCATTTCCGGGGCCGGCCGATCGTCGGCATGGCGCCGCGCCGCATCACCCGCAGCGGCATCGCCCGCTCGTTCCAGATCCCGCAGCTGTTCCTGGAGCACACGGCGCTGGAAAACCTGATGCTGGCTGCCGCCGCCCGCGACGGCGTGCGCTGGCCCTGGCTGCGCCTCGGCGATCTGCCGCAGCAGGACGAGATGCGCGAGCTGCTTGACCTCTTCGGCCTCGGGGCGATGGCCGACAAGCCGATCCGCGAACTGGCGGAGGGAGTGCGCAAGCTGATCGACATCGCCGTGGCGCTGGCGCTGAAGCCGCGCCTGCTGCTGATGGACGAGCCGACCAGCGGCGTTAGCTCGGCCGAAAAGGTCGGCATCATGGACACGCTGGCCCGTGCGCTGGCGGCGCGCCGGGTCACCTCGGTGTTCGTCGAGCACGACATGGAGATCGTCGAGCGCTACGCCCGCCGCATCGCCGTGTGGAGCGCCGGCCGCATCCTCGCGTTGGGCCCGCCGTCCGAGGTGATGCGCGATCCCGAAGTGCTGCGCAACGTGACGGGGGTGTGAAGCATGCTATCCGTCCAGGCCATCGACGCGACCATCGAGGGGGTACCGGTGCTGCGCCGCGCCGATCTCGTGCTGCCGCCGCGCAGCACGGTCGCGCTGATCGGCCGCAACGGCGCCGGCAAGACGACGCTGCTGCGCACTATCATGGGCTTTGTGCCCGCCGTGTCGGGGCGCATCCGCTTCGGCGACCGGGACATCACCGAACTGGAACCGCACCGCCGCCCGCCGCTCGGCATCGGCTACGCGCCGGAGGACCGCCGCCTGTTCCCGACCTTCTCCATCGAGGAGAACATCCTGCTGCCCGGACAGGTCTGCGGGCTGCCGGCCGGGGTGCTGCGCGACCGGCTCGCCCTGGTCTACGAGATTCTCCCCGAACTGGAGACCATGCGCCACCGCAAGGCGGCATCCTTGAGCGGCGGGCAGGGCAAGATGGTGGCGCTGGGCCGCGCGCTGATGATCGGCACCCGCCTCGTCCTGCTGGATGAGCCGTTCCAGGGGCTGGCCCCGGCGCTGGCGCTGAAGTACGCCGAGGCGCTGCGCGCGCTGCGCGACCGCGAGCGGGAGGTGACCCTGCTCATCACCGAATCCAACCCGAGCCTGCTGCGCAGCTTCGCCGAGACCGTCTACCGGATCGAGCGCGGCGAGATCGAACGCGCCGACGCGCTGTCGGCCCTGCACTGAGCGGAGGTGACCCCCATGGCGAAGCTCTTCATCGACGGTGTGTGGCAGGCGGCGGACAGCGGCGAGACCATGGCCGTCCACGCTCCCAGCACAGGGCTGGAGATCGGGCGGATCGCCTGCGGCGGTGCGTCGGACGTTGACCGGGCGGTCAAGGCGGCGCGGCGTGCGGTGGAAGGCGCCTGGGGCCGCCTGACCGCCACTGAGCGCGGGCGGATGCTGACGCGGCTGGCCGGCCGCATCCTCGACGTCGGCGAGGAGCTGACCGAGCTGGAGGCGCGCGACACCGGCAAACCGATGTCCCAGGCCCGCGCCGACGTCCAGGCGCTGGCCCGCTACTTCGAGTATTACGGAGCGGCGGCCGACAAGGTGCACGGCGACGCCATCCCCTACCTCAACGGCTACAACGTCGCCATCGTCAAGGAGCCGCACGGCGTCACCGGCCACATCATCCCGTGGAACTATCCGGCGCAGATGTTCGGGCGCAGCCTTGCCCCGGCGCTCGCCATGGGCAACGCCACGGTGCTGAAGCCGGCCGAGGACGCCTGCCTCAGCTCGCTGCGCATCGTCGAACTGGCTGCCGAGGTGGGGTTGCCGGACGGCGCCATCAACCTCGTCACCGGGCGCGGCGAGGAGGCCGGGGCGGCGCTGGCGTCGCATCCGGACGTCAACTTCCTGTCCTTCACCGGCTCGCCGGAGGTCGGCACCCTGGTGCAGAAGGCGGCGGCCGAGCACCACATCGGCTGCACGCTGGAACTCGGCGGCAAGTCGCCGCAGGTGGTGTTCGCCGACGCCGACCTGGATCTGGCGCTGCCCACCGTGCAGAAGGCGATCATCCAGAACGCCGGCCAGACCTGCTCGGCAGGCAGCCGCTTGCTGGTGCAGCGCCCGCTGTACGACGACTTCGTCGGACGGCTGGCGGAGTCCTTCGCCCGGCTTCGCGTCGGGCCGCACCAGATCGATCCCGACTGCGGCCCGGTCATCAACCCGCAGCAGCGCGCGCGGGTGCAGGGCTACATCGACCGGGCGCGGGCCGACGGCATTCCCGTGCTGGCCGAGGCGGCGTACGTCGCCGACCTGCCGTCCGGCGGCTACTACGTGCTGCCGACGCTATTCGGGCCGGTGCCGCGGGGCAATGCCCTGGCCAGCGAGGAGGTGTTCGGTCCGGTTCTCTCGGTGCTGCCCTTCGACGACGAGGAGGATGCCGTCCGCCTCGCCAACGCCACCGAATACGGACTGGTCGCCGGCGTGTGGACGCGCGACGGCGCCCGCCAGCAGCGCATGGCCAAGCGCATCAAGACCGGGCAGGTCTTCATCAACTGCTACGGCGCCGGCGGCGGCGTCGAACTCCCCTTCGGCGGCGTGAAGAAGAGCGGCCATGGTCGCGAGAAGGGTTTCATGGCGCTTGAGGAGTTCTGCGTCACCAAGACCGTCGTCAATTACCACGGCTGAAACGGGGAGGGCGGCATGAAGGCGAAAGCGGCCGTGTTGCGGACCATGGGGGCGCCCCCGCCCTATGCGGACAGCCGTCCGCTGGCGGTGGAGGAATTGGACCTGTCGCCGCCGGGCGACGGCGAGGTGCTGGTGCGGATCGTCGCGGCCGGGCTCTGCCATTCCGACTTGTCGGTGATCAACGGCGACCGCCCGCGCCCGCTGCCCATGGCGCTGGGCCACGAGGCGGCCGGCGTGGTGGAGGAGGTCGGGCGCGGGGTCTCCGACCTGAGGGTGGGCGACCACGTGGTGATGGTGTTCGTGCCCTCCTGCGGCCACTGCCAGCCCTGCATGGAGGGGCGGCCGGCGCTGTGCGAGCCGGCGGCCGCGGCCAACACCGCGGGCTCGCTGATCTCCGGCGAATGGCGCCTGCACGGTTCCGGCGGCGAGCGGGTCAACCACCATGTCGGCGTCTCCGCCTTCGCCGAGTACGCGGTGGTGTCGCGCAATTCGCTGGTGAAGATCGACCCGTCGCTACCGCTGGAGCACGCGGCGCTGTTCGGCTGTGCCGTGCTGACCGGGGCGGGGGCGGTCTTCAACACCGCCCGTGTCCGGGCGGGCACCGACGTGGCGGTGGTCGGGCTGGGCGGCGTGGGACTTAGCGCGCTCCTGGCGGCGGTCGCCGCCGGGGCCGCGCGCATTGTCGCGGTGGACCTTTCCGACCGCAAGCTGGAGACGGCGAGGCGGCTGGGGGCGACGCACACCGTCAACGCCTTGCAGGAGGATTGCGCCGAGCAGGTCCGCGCTCTGACCGGCGGCGGCGTCGACACGGCGTTGGAGATGGCCGGCTCGCCGCAGGCCATGGATCTCGCCTACCGCATCACCCGGCGCGGCGGGGTCACCGTGACCGCCGGCCTGCCCAACCCGCAGCTGCGCTGGCCGGTGGCGCTGGTGTCGCTGGTGGCGGAGGAGCGCACGGTGATGGGCAGCTACATCGGCAGCTCGGTGCCGGTGCGCGACATCCCACGCTACATCCGGCTGTTCCAGGCCGGCCGCCTGCCGGTGGACAAGCTGCTCAGCGAGCGCGTCCAGATCGACGGTTTGAACGCCGCCTTCGACCGGCTTGCCAAGGGAGAAAGCATCCGACAGGTCCTGACGTTCTGAGGTGGTCAACAACGGGAGAGGAGAACGCCCATGCGGTGGAGACATGCCCTGTACGCCTTATCCGTCCTGGCCCTGATGGCCCCGGCGGCGCGGGCGGCGGACGGGATCAAGCTGTACCAGGTGTCGAGCGGCAACCTGGAGATGGACAAGGGCTGGCTGACCGCCATGCGCGACGTCGGAAAGAAGGTCAGCGTTCCGGTCGCCATGTACGTCATCGACCATCCGCGCGGCCTCGTCGTCTTCGACACCGGCAACAACGTTGAGGTGTCGGACGGCAAGTGCGAGAGCTATTGGGGCAAGGGCCTGTGCGGCGCCTTCTTCCCGACTCAGAAGCGCGACGACGTGATCGACCGCCAGCTTGAGAAGTTCGGCTACAAGGCGGATCAGGTGAAGTACGTGATCTACTCGCACTTCCATCTCGACCACGCCGGCAACATCAAGCTGTTCCCCAAGGCCAAGCACGTCGTGCAGAAGGAGGAGCTGAAGGCCGCGTGGTGGCCTGAAAAGTTCCAGAGCGCGGCGTTCGTGCTCAAGGACTACGACGGCACGCGGGACTATGATTTCCTGCAGCTTACCGGTGACTTCGACCTGTTCGGCGACGGCTCGCTGGTGGTGCTCGACACCAAGGGGCACACGCAGGGGCACCAGTCCTTGCAGGTCCGCCTGCCGAAGACCGGGACGCTGCTGCTTGCGGGGGACGCCGTCTACACGCCGGAGAACGAGGCCGGTGCCGTCCCCGGCATCACCTGGAGCACCACCCACTCCATGCAGTCCATCGACCGGCTGAAGCAGATCCGCGACGCCACCCAGGGGCAGATCTGGTACAGCCACGGGATCGACCAGTACGCCGAGCACCAGCACGACAAGCCCTACGAGTGAGGTCCCACTTTGCCCCCACCCCATCCCTCCCCCGCTGGGCGGGGGA
>JAEYOB010000604.1 GCA_023412175.1 Pseudomonadota bacterium
GGTCAGAACGTGACGCCGGCCGTCAGCATGAAGGTCCGCCCCGACGCCGGAACGGCGCGGGAGGCGTTGAAAGCCGAGGTGTAGTTGCGGTGGTCGCTCAGGTTGTAGGCGTTGAGCGCCACCGAAAGGTTGCGATACTCGTAGGACACCACGGCATCCAGCGAGACGGTGTCCGGCATGCGGGCGGTGTTGGCGCTGTCCGCCCAGTATTCCGAAGCGTATTGAACGCCGCCGCCGACCATGATCTTGCCCGGCTGGCCGAGGTCGAATTCATAGGTCGTCCAGAGGCTCGCGTTGTGCTTCGGCACGTTGGCGGCGTCGTTGCCGATGACGGCGGCGTTGGTTTCTGAGTCGGTCACGTTGCCCTTGAGGTAGGCGTAATTGGTGTAGACGCTCCACGCCGACGTCAGCTTGCCGCTGACGCTGCCCTCGAAGCCCCGGATGCGGATGCCGAGCCCGGCTTCGGAGAAGCCGTCGGCGACGGTGCCGGTGGTGGGGTCGATGGAGTAGCTGTTGCTCTTCTCGATCTGGAACACCGAGCCGCTGACGCCCAGCCGGCCGTTCAGGAAGTCGGCCTTGCCGCCGAACTCGTAGAGGTCGGTCTTCTCAGGCTTGAAGGCCCGCGCGGCGTTCGGCGTCTCGGCCGTGCCGTTGGTCACCGCCGAGGCGATGTCGGTGCCTTGCGGCTTGTTCGAGCGGGAATAGGACAGGTAGACCGAGGAGTCCTTGGTCGGCTCGTAGATCACGCTGACCGTCGGGCTCAAGGCGCGGTCGGTGACCGTGCCGCCGGCGATCGTGGGGTTGGCCGACTTGAAGCTGGTGCGGAAATAGTCCCAGCGCAGGCCGCCCTGGACCGAAAGCTGGTCGAACAGCCACATGCGGTCGTTGATGAAAAGCCCGGTGTTGGCGACGCTGGATTCGCGGCCGCCGTTGGCGGGGTAGGTGAGGAAGGCGTTGGGGGCATAGGTGTGGATCGGGGTCCGCACGGTCTGGTTGGCGGTGCGGTTGACCCAGGTGCCGGATTGCCGCTTGTCCTTCTGATAGCTGATGTCGATGCCGCCGTTAACCTTGTGCCGCAGTCCGAACAGATCGCCCTCCAGCTTGGCACCGGCGACGTTCTGCACGCCCCAGCCTTCCTGCTTGTAGGCCATGCCGCCGCCGGCGCCGTAGGTCATCGCCGGATTTCCGCCCCTCAGGAAAAGGTTGCTGTTGGCGGCGCTCAGCGCGGCAGGCGTGGTGGCGGCGAAATCGCGCTCGTAATGGCTCCAGCGCGTGTCGTTGTAGAAGGACAGGCTGCTGTTCACCTCGTGGGCGAACGTCGAGGTCAGGATGTGGTTTTCGGTGTCGTCGCGGTCGAGGTTGCGGATGTAGGAGATCGAGCGGTCCAGGCCGAACTCAGCCGCCGGTCGGTAGACGCCATCGTTCCCTCGGACCATTGGCTGGCCCATGTCGGGGGCCTTCTCGCCCTTCAGGTAGGCGTAGTTGAGGTGCCAGGTGGTCGGGGTCCCGAGGCCCAGGCCGAGGTCCGCGGCAATGCCCATGCGCTTGGCTTCGGCCTCGTCGCGGTCGGCGATGTCCTGGTCGTGGTAAAGGCCGTTCACCCGGAGCGCCGCGGTGTCGCTGATCGGCTGGTTGACATCGACGGTGGTGCGGTAGGTGGTGCCGGACCCGACGGACTGTTCGGCCCTGATCTGCCGGTTCAGCGCCGCCTTCTTGGTGCCCTGATTGATGACGCCGCCGGAGTTGCCGACGCCGAAGCCGCTTCCCGTCGGCCCCTTGAAGACCTGGACGGTCTCGGTGTTGAAGATGTCGTGCGTGTAGGCGCCGAAATCCTTCAGGCCGTCCGTGTAGATGTCGCCGCGCGCCGTCAGGCCGCGGATGCGGAACTGGTCGCCGTTCTGCCCGCCATTGCCTTCGCCGGTCGAGATGGTGATGCCGGGGACGTTCCGCAGCACCTGTTCCAGCGAGGTCGCGCGCTGCTGCTCGATGATCTCCTGCGGCACGACGTTGACGACGCGGGGCGTCTCCTTCACCGTCTCGGGCAGGCGGGAGATGCCGGTCGGCGCGGCGTTGACGTTGCCGGACTCCTGGATCGCTTCGGCGCCCACCTTGATCGAATCGAGGAGAAGCGTGTCACCGGAGGCCTTGCCGGGCACCGGGGCGCTTCCCGGAGTGGTTGTCTGCGCGTTCGCCACCGTCGGCACAGCCGAGAAGGTCATGGCCAGGCTGGCGGTCGCGGCGGCGCCGGCGATGATGGGCCTGAGGCTATGGGTGGTGGTGGTCTGTTGCATTAAACTCTCCCAAAATCCGCTATGGCGTGCTTGCCGATCAATGCGTCGGTTTCCAGCAACCGGAGAGCCCTTTACCGCAGATGAAATTCATAATCATTCTTAATTGAGCAAGCCGCCTATGACCAATCCCCCGTATGGAAGGGGGTGGTGCATTCCGAACACCGGACCGTCAGTGCACGGGGTAGGGTTGAAGTGGTTGGCGGTTGACGGGATTTTCGTTTGTTTTCATGGCTTAATG
Source organism: Pseudomonadota bacterium (assembly GCA_023412175.1). GTDB lineage: Bacteria > Pseudomonadota > Alphaproteobacteria > Azospirillales > Azospirillaceae > Azospirillum. The sequence continues at coordinate 2,530 of JAEYOB010000604.1, forward strand.
GGGGTTCCTCATGCCCTGGCGGGCCACATCTGGAATGCCCATTCTCTGGTCATCCGCGGATGTGTTGCAGAAACATCGCAATGATAATAATAATTATTCTCAATATTGTGATGCTGATCTCCGCCCGTCGGCATCTGGCGGCAGGGGCGTTTCGATTTGGCGTACCGGAAGCCCGGAACCGCCGGCGCCATCGATGCCTGGGCAATGACGGTGGTCAGACCGAGGGGGACACGCGGTTGCCGTCCGGCGTCGCCATGCGTAGCCGGTCCAAGTCGGCGAACCGCATCACGCCGTAAGCCGATTTTTCGGACGGGCCGTCAGCGCTCCGCAGCCATCTCGTACAGGTTCCACGCCGTCTTCTTCGACACGCGGTCGTACAGCGTGCGCGCCCGGTAGTTGTCGTCGGCGGTGATCCAGCGCACGATGGGCCAGCCGCGCTCGCTGGCGATACGGCGCAGTTCGTCCAGCATCGCCTCGCCGATGCGGGCGCCGCGGGTGTCGGGATCGACGAACAGGTCGTTGAGGAAGCCGACCTCCACCCCGCGGCTCGGGCTCGGTTCGCCGCGGAAGTGGGCAAGGCCGACGACGCGGCCGCCGCTCACCGCCACCAACCCCTCCAGCGGGTGCGCCGGGTCGTGCAGCCATGTCCAGACGCGGTCGACCACGGCCTCGTCCACCGGCCATTTGTAGAAGGTGCGGTAGCCGTGGAACAGGCGCCGCCAGTCGGCCTCGTGCGTAGCGGCGAGCGGGATGACGACCAGATCAGACACGCGCAGCCTCCATTTCCGTTGTTGCCCGCCGGGCGTCGGCCCAGGCACGCGCCGTCGTCGGACGGCCGTCGGCGTCGATCAGGCCGCACTCGAACAGTTCGGCGGCGTGCCCGGCGAACCAGTCGGCGGTGGCCGGGCGCTCCCACGCCTCCATCCAGTTCTGCTCCATGAAGGCGAGGATTGCCGGGTGCCCCAGTTCGGCCTCCCACAGGATGCCGAGCAGCGACGTCTGCGCCTCCTCGTGCATGCATTGCTGGAAGGTGAGCTTCTGCTGGGCGCGGGCCTCCGGGCGGCGGCTGGTCTCCGGCCCCGGCCCGAGGCCGAACTCCAGCAGGCCGCGGCGTTCCGGCGCGGCGCACAGCCAGTGCGCCACCTCGTGCACGATGACCGTCGCCTCGACGTCGGTGCGGATCACTTGGCCGTCCCACATGAAGGAGGCGCTGGGCTTCTCGTCCAGCGTGCCGATGCCGTGGGCGTGCGCCAGGGCCACGCCGTCGGCGCGCTGCTCCGGCGTGTCGACGGCGCCCGGCACCGGCCCCGATCCCGACCAGGTGGCGGCGATGCGGCGGAAGGCGGCCAGCGGCTGCGGGCGGTCGCCGAGGTGCTCGGCGAAACGGGCGAGCGCCGAGGACAGGGTGTCGGCGGGGATGGGCGTCAGGATCATCGAAGGCCGGATCGGTGAAGGCGGGAGTCGTGGAGCCTATTTGCGCCGCCCCGGGGTCGCCTCGCAAGGGGTGACACTTAGGAGGCTGGAATAACCGTAAGGCACGCGGCGTTCGTCACGATTGGCCGGCATGCGTCGCGGGATGGGCAGACGGGCGCAAGAATTGGCCAATGGTCACAAGACAGGCATTTTGCCCGCATGTGTGTCTCATGGTATATGCGGCAAAGGCGCACGGACCGGCCGGGGTCCCGTCGCCCCTCGAACGGCATCCGGCAGCGCGTGATGTAGGCTTGCGGTCACCCATGTCCCTTATCCAGGCGCCCGATACGGCGCCCGTCCCGGCCCCGGATACGGCCGGCCCGGATGACCTGCGTGCCGGCTCCGGCGGGCGCCGGCTGCTGTCGGTGGTCATTCCGTTCTACAACGAGGGACCCAACGTCGAGGCGCTGTTCGCGCGCCTCGTGCCGGTGCTCGACGGGCTCGATATGGCGTGGGAGGTGGTCTGCGTCAACGACGGCAGCCGCGACGACACGCTGGAGCGCCTGATCGGCGTGCATGGCCGCGACGAGCGCGTCAAGGTGGTCGACCTGTCGCGCAACTTCGGCAAGGAACTGGCGCTGTCGGCCGGTCTGGCGCACGCGCGCGGCGACGCCGTGGTGCCCATGGACGCCGACCTCCAGCACCCGCCCGAGGTGCTGCCGCTGTTCATCGCCAAGTGGCGGGAGGGCTACGACGTGGTGGTGGCGGCGCGCCACGCCCGCATCGGCCAGAACTGGAAGCACCGCCTTTTCGCCAAGGCGTTCTACTGGATCTTCGACTCCCTTTCGGACGTGAAGCTGCCCCGCGAGGTCGGCGACTTCCGCCTGATGGACCGCAAGGTGGTCGAGGTCATCAACCGCATGCCCGAGCGCACGCGCTTCATGAAGGGCATCTTCGCCTGGGTCGGCTTCCGCCAGGCGGTGGTGTCCTACGAGCAGGGGCAGCGGGCCGGCGGCGATACCAAGTGGGGTTTCGTCAAGCTGCTGCGCTTCGCCATCGACGGGCTGACGGCGTTCTCCACATTCCCTCTGCGGGTGTGGAGCTTGATCGGAGTCATGGTTTCCGGCTTCGCCTTCGTCTACATCGTGCTGCGCCTGATGCGCACGCTGCTGTTCGGCGTGGACGTGCCGGGTTACGAATCCCTGATCGTCTCGGTGCTGTTCATGGGTGGCCTGCAACTCATCACGCTGGGCATCATCGGCGACTACCTTGGCCGGGTCTTCAACGAAGTCAAAGGGCGCCCGCTCTTCATCGTGCGCTCCATTCACGGGTTCCAGGAAGGGGGCGCCGCCGAACCGGCGCGCCCTGTCGAGACGATGCCGGAGAAGTCTCTGTGAACTATCAGGTTTCTGTGGCTCCGGCCCTCCGGACCGACGCCCCCGCCCTGAGCTACGGGACGGTGTGGGACCAGCTTGCCCGCGTGCTGCTGCTCGTCATGCTGGTGATCGTCGTGCTGTCCTTCCAGGACTACGGCATTACCACCGACGAGGAGGTGCAGCACATCTATGGCAAGGAACTGCTGTCCTTCTACCTGTCCGGCTTCCAGGACCAGTCGGCCTTCCATTTCAAGGACCTGTACCTCTACGGCGGCCTGTTCGATCTGGTGGTCGCCATCGTGGTGCCGGTCTCCCCCTTCGACGAGTACGCGACGCGCCACCTGCTGTGCGGCTTGTTGGGCGTGGTCGGCGTGGCCGGCACATGGCGCCTCGGCCGCCAGCTGGCCGGGCCGCGCACCGGCTTCCTGGCCGCGGCGGCGCTGGCGCTGTGCGGCGTCTACTACGGGGCGATGTTCAACAACACCAAGGACGTGCCCTTCGCGGCCGGCATGGTGTGGATGCTTTACTTCGCTACCCGAATCCTTCAGCAGATGCCGCGGCCAAGCCGGTCGGCGGCGCTGAAGTTCGGCCTGACGCTCGGGCTGGCGCTGGGCATCCGCGTCGGCGCGGTGTTCGGCGTGTTCTACCTGGGCGTGGCGCTGCTGCTGCATCTGGCCCTGGTCTGGCACGAGGAGGGGCGCCGGCAGATGCTGCACGACGCCACCCGCTCGATGCTGCTGCTGCTGCCCATCCTGCCCATCGCCTATGTGGTGATGGCGGTGTTCTGGCCGTGGGCGGTGCTGAACCCGCTTAACCCGCTGGAGGCCTTGCAGGCGTTCTCCCGCGTGCCGCTGAAGATCGCCACGCTGCTGAACGGCGAGAACGTGCTGTCCAGCGACCCGCCCGCCCTGTACGTGCCCATCTATTTGGCGGTGAAGCTGCCGGAGGCGCTGGTGGTCGGGCTGGCGGCGGCGGTCGCCCTGGGCGTGGCCGGGCTGGCGCGGGTGGTGTCGCTGCCGGGACGCCGCCACCGCGCGGTGGTCTGGGTGCCGACGGTGCTCGGCGCCTTCGTGCCGATCATCGTTTTCATGCTGATGCGGCCGACCGTCTACAACGGCATCCGCCACTTCCTGTTCGTCATTCCGCCCATGGCGGTGATGGCGGCCTACGCCGCCGACCGCGGCTGGCAGCTGGCGGAGCGGTGGGGGCGCCGGGCCGGGCACGCATTCGCCGCGACGCTGACGGTGCTGGGCGTGGTGTATCTCTGGCAGCTCGCCAGCATGCATCCCAACCAGTACGTCTACTACAACAAGTTCATCGGCGGCATGCGCGGCGCCGTGGGCAAGTTCGAGTTGGATTACTGGGGCAACTCGCTGCACGAGGCGACCCGCGAACTGATCGACTTCATCGAGCGTGAGAACAACGGCGGGCCGCCGCCGCAGACCTACACCCTGTCGGTGTGCGGCAACCCGCTGGCCGTGCGTTACGACCTGCCGCCCTGGCTGAAGCTGGTGGACAAGGACCCGGACTGGCGGCGTGCCGACTTCTTCATGGCCTTCACCCAGGTCCGCCGCTGCCCCGACCTGCTGGACGGCCAGCCGATCCTGGAGATCGATGCCGACGGCGTGCCGCTGTCCATCGTCAAGGACCGCCGTTCGCCCGAGAAGCGCGCGGTGGCCGGCGCGAAGGCTGAGGCGCGCTGATCCGGTTGACGCTTGACCGGGGCGGATGCGGCAACAATGTTCCCGGCGGCCGTGCGCAAGGGCGCCGTTTCGCCTGGAAACTGATGCATCGGGAGGAGGATGGCGTGAGTCTGTGGATCGACTTCTGGGACCGGCCCAACGCCATCTATGCCGGCCGGCGCAACCTTGAGGCGCACTTCGACTGCATCATGCGCGATCTGGCGCCGCACCTGCCGGACGGTGGCACGGTGCTGGACTTCGGCTGTGGCGAGGCGCTCGGCGCAGACAGGATGGCGCAGACCTGCGGGTGCGTCCTGCTGTTCGACGGCGCCCCCTCGGTCCGGCAGAAGCTGGCGGAGCGCCTCGCCGCACAACCGCGGATCCGCGTGCTGGACGAGGCGGCGCTGGCGGCGCAGCCGCCGGGCAGCGTCGATCTCGTGGTGGTGGTCTCGGTGCTCCAGTACATCGCCCGCGCCGATCTGCCGGGGCTGCTGGCGCGCTGGCGCGAGCTGCTGGCCCCCGGCGGCCGGCTGCTGATCGCCGACGTGGTGGTGACCGGCACGCCGATGCTCCAGGACGTGCGCAGCCAGTTGGGTTTCGCGGCCCGCCACGGTTTCCTGCTGGCGGCGCTGACCGGCATCGTCCGCATGGCGCTGTCCGACTACCGGCAGATCCGCCAGCAGGTCGGCTTCTCCACCTACGCGCCGGACGAACTGCGGGCCGTGCTTGAGCAGGCCGGCTTCACGGTCGAGCGGCTGGCGCGCAACATCGGCCCGACGCCGCACCGCTTCACGCTGGTCGGTCGGCCGGCATCAGCCGGCGGCGCCGGGGGCCTTGGTGCCGAACGTCCAGAAGCGGTTCGCGCCGTAGCTCCATAGCATCACGGTGCCGGTGGCGATCACCTGCGCCAGCAGGTAGTGCAGCGGCAGCCAGTGCGTCAGCACCCACATGATGGCGCTGTTGAGCGCCAGACCGGTGGTGGCGACCGCCAGGAACCTGCCCGCGGTCGGCAGGTGCTGCCCGTCACTGTTGAAGACGAACCGGTAGTTCAGCAGGTAGCTGATGACGCCGCCGACCACGAAGCCGGCCGCCGAGGCCGGGACGGCGGGTGCCCCGGCCAGTTCGACCAGCACCACCAGCAGCCCGTAATGTCCGACCGCGGCGGCACAGCCGACCAGCACGAACATCGCGAACTGCCTGATCTGCTCCAGCGCCGTCATGGGTCGCGGGTGTGTCCTGCCTTGTGCCATCGGGGCACCCTACTATCCCCCCGTTTCCCGGCTGTCCAGCCGGACGAAAACGGGCTAGCCGTTCCGCCGCCTGGAGGTGCGTCGTTCGATGCGCCGGAGCGCGGTGGAGGGATCGCCCAACGCGCGCATCCCGCGGAGTCCCGCCGCTTCCCACTGTCCCCTAGCGACCCTGGACGGGAGCGGTGGGATGCGGGCTGCTGCGATGGGATTCGGTCTTGCGCTGGCGGTGTCGGTGGGCTTGGCGCCGCTGGCGTCGGCGCTCGACGCCGACCGGCTGCGCGACACGGTGGACGGCGCCGCGATGATGCGGCTGACCGAGACCGGCGCGCATGGCGGCGGGCTTGTGGTCGGCGTGGTCCATCAGGGACGCACCCTGGTAACCGGCTACGGCAGCACCGGGCGGCGCAACGGCCCGCGGCCGGACGGCCGGACGGTCTTCCAGATCGCCTCGCTGACCAAGCCTTTCACCGGCACGATCCTGGCCGAGCTGATCCGCGACGGCGCGGTGGCCGCCACCGATCCGCTCGACCGGCACCTGCGCCAGGCACCGCAGGTGCCCGCCTACCAGGGGCGGCCGATCCGGCTGGTCGATCTGGCTACGCACACCGCCGGCCTTCCCAACGTGCCGGAGACGCCGAACTTCTCCTGGTCGCGCCTGGAGGACCCGCGCAACCCCTACAAGCCGCTGACCCCGGCCGAGGTGGACGCCTGGCTGGCCGGCTACGAGCTGCCGGTGCCGCCGGGCACGCGCTTCCGCTATTCCAACGTCGGCATGGCGGTGCTGGGCGAGGCGCTGTCCACCGCGGCCGGCACCAGCTATGACGAGCTGCTGAAGCGGATCGTCACCGGGCGCTTCGGCATGAAGGACACCACGCTGCGCCTCACCGCCGAGCAGCGCGGCCGCAAGGCGGTGGGCCACGCCCGCGGCGCCGAGGTGCCGGACTGGGAGGCGCCGGCCATGCTGCCCTCGTTCGGGCTCTATTCGACGGCGGACGACCTGCTGAAGTGGCTGCGCGTCAACATGGGCGACTGCCCCGGCGGCTGCGGCGCCGATACGGTGGGCACGCTGGCCCTTGCCCAGACCGTGCAGGTGCAGGGGCCGGCGCTGGTCGATCCCGGCAGCCTGGGATTCGGGGCGATGGCGCTGGGCTGGTTCGTGGCCTGGGCGCGCGACGGCACGCCGATCTACTGGCACTCGGGCGCCACGGGCGGCTTCAACGCCTACATGGCGGTGTCGCGGGCGCACCGCTGGGCGGTGGTGGCGCTGACCAATACCGACCCGGAGCGCACCGTGGCCGACAGGGTCGCCATCGACGTGCTCAGGACCTTCGAGGACCGGTAGCTCTTACTCAATGCCGCCGGTCAATGCAGCCGGCGGGATGCCGGCGGCGTACGCTCCGCGGCGGGGGCGAGGGGACCGGCCTGGTGATGGACGAGGCGCCAGCCGCCCTCCTCGCGGGCGAACAGGTTGGAGGCGGCGCACACCGTGCCCGGCATCACCTCCTCGCACAGTACCAGCGCGGTGTCGCCCAGCATCAGCACCTGCTCGTTGCGGGGATGGATGACCGGCGGCTGCGGCCCGGCGAGCAGCGCACGCCAGCTTTCCATCACCGGTTCACGGCCCAGCAGCGGCGTCCAGCCCGGATGCAGGCAGGCCACCGGCAGCCGCCGCGCCCACAGCGCGTCCATCGCCGCGTAGTTCAGGCTGGCGAAGGCGTGGTAGAAGGCCTGATTGAGCGCCAGGACGGCGTCGGCGTCGGTCATTGCGGGCAAATCCTCCGTTCCGGCCATGGTGTCGGAAGCGGATGGCCGCTGCAAGGGGAAGCTCCGCGCCGGTGTTCCCAAGCCATCGGACCAACGGCGTGCGCGCTGTGCATGCCGCCGTTCAGGGCAGCTCACCCCCGGCGGCCGTGCACCTCCTGCTCGACCTTGGCCAGCGCCGAGGTCGCCGGGCCATTCAGCACGGCACCGTCGCAGGCGAAGCGCGAGCCGTGGCAGGGGCAGTCCCAGGTCTTCTCGCCGGGGTTCCACTCCACCGTGCAGCGCAGGTGCGGGCAGACCGCCGACATCCGGTGCAGGTGTCCCCGTTCGTCGCGGTAGATCGCCACCGGCCGGCCGAAATGCGTCATCACCGCACCCTCGCCGGGCTTGATCTCCGCCTCCGATTCCACGTCGGACGGGCCATAGGCGGTGCGCGCCAGATGCCGTGCGGCGTCGAGGTTCTCGCGCAGGTAGGTGCCGAGCTTCCGAACCATCTTGCGCGACGGGTCGTACAGCTTGGCCCAATGGTGGTCGCTGCCGTGCACCAGTTCGCACAGCATCAGGCCGGCGAGCGTGCCGTGCGTCATGCCCATGCCGCTGTCGCCGGTGACGACGAACACGCGCCCCTTCGACTCCGGGTCACGGCCGATGAAGGCGAGGCCGTCGAACGGTTCCATGACCTGCCCCGACCAGCGGTACAGCACCTCGCCGGCGATCGGGAAATGCTCGCGCGTCCACGCCTCCAGCCGCGCCCAGCGGACGTCCATGTCGTCGGCCTCGCCGGTCTTGTGATCCTCGCCGCCGACGATGAGCACGGCGGAATCTCCTTCCGGTTGGAGGCGGACATAGTGGTAGGTGTCCAGATCGTCCCACCACAGCGCGGTCGGCAGCGCGTCGCGCGCCACCTTGAGGCCGATGGCATAGGTGCGGTAGGGCGCCTGCTTGGAATGGATGGCGAAACGGTCGCTGATCGGCGCGTTGGTGGCGACCACCGCCGCCTTCGCCTCCACCGGGGCCGGAGCGCCCTCGATATGCACGCGCACGCCGTCGCCGGTCTCGTCGATGGTCGTGACGTGGGCGCTGGTGGACAGCAGGCCGCCGCGTTTGCGGAACGCCTCCACCAGCCCGGTCAGGTACTTCAGCGGGTGGAGCATGCCCTGGTTGGGGAAGCGCAGCGCCGGGCCGGGGTGGGTGATGCCCGGCGCCCGTTCCAGCTTCTCCACCTGGGTCAGGCCGGCGCGGTGCGCCGCCTCAAGCTCCTTGTCCATCTCGGCCGGATCCTGGCCGGGGTAGGCCATCAGGTAGCCGTCCAGACGGGTGAAACCGCAGTCGATGCCTTCCTCGCGGCACAGCCGCTCGATGGCGTCGATGGCCGCGCCATGGCTCTCGGCGGCCAGCCGGGCGCCGTCTCGGCCGTGCAGACGCTCGATCTCGGTGAAGCGGTCGTCGATGGCGTCGGACAGGTGGGCGGTCGTGCGCCCGGTTTCGCCGTCGCCCGGCGCACCGTCGTCGAGCAGCAGCACCGTCTTGCCCGAACGCTGGAGGAAGTAGGCAGTGCTCACCCCGGCGATGCCGGCGCCGACGACCACCACGTCGGGCCGTGCCGCTCCCGGATCGGAGTTTCCGGTGGGCGTCCTGGCGGTCGCCATCCACACGGACGTCGTGGTGCCGGATCCCTGCATGGCCTGTTTCCTCCCGGTGAGGGCCTGTCCCTCCGGACCAAACAGCAGCGACCCAGGCCGGTTCCGGCGGGCATCGCGACAGCTTCCGCAGCGCGGCCTCGGCTGCTACGGTGCCGGACGACCCCAGGAAATGGATTGCCGGGAAACGGATTGAACCGACCATGACCGACCGCCTGTCCATCGCGCTCGCCCAGATCAACCCGACCATGGGCGCCATCCCCGCGAACATCGACCGCATCCGCACCGCGCGGGCGGAGGCGGCGGCGCGCGGCGCCGACCTCGTCGTCTTCACCGAACTGGTGGTCTGCGGCTACCCGCCGGAAGATCTGGTGCTGAAGCCCTTCTTCCTGGACACCATCGAGCGCGCGGTGACCGAGTACGCCGCCGAGACCGCCGACGGCGGCCCCGCGGTGCTGGTCGGCGCGCCGTGGCGCGACGGCGGCAAGACCTACAACGCGGCGCTGCTGCTGGACGGCGGCAGGATCGCCGCGGTGCGCTACAAGCACGATCTGCCGAACTACGGCGTCTTCGACGAGAAGCGCGTGTTCGCCGCCGGCCCGCTGCCGGGGCCGATCAACTTCCGCGGCGTGCGGCTGGGCGTGCTGATCTGCGAGGACATGTGGACCGATGCCGCCGCCGAAACGCTGGCGGAGACCGGGGCGGAGATCCTCATCGTCCCCAACGGCAGCCCCTACGAGGCGGACAAGCTCGACCGCCGGCTCCAGCTCGCCGTGCAGCGGGTGACCGAGACCGGGCTGCCGCTGCTCTACGTCAACCAGGTGGGCGGCCAGGACGAGCTGGTGTTCGACGGCGCCTCCTTGGCGCTCGACGCCGACCGCACGCTGAAGGCCCAGGCGCCGAGCTTCGAGGAGCATCTGCTGCTGACCCGCTGGCAACGGGGGGCCGACGACGTATGGCCCGGCGCCGAGGGCGAGGTGACCAGACCCGCCGAGGGGCTGGCCGGCATCTACGAGGCGCTGGTGCTCGGCCTCAAGGACTACGTCAACAAGAACCGCTTCCCCGGCGTCATCCTGGGCATGTCCGGCGGCATCGACTCGGCGCTCTCCGCGGCCATCGCGGTGGACGCGCTGGGGCCGGACCGCGTGCATTGCGTGATGATGCCGTCGCCCTACACCTCGCAGGACAGCCTGGACGACGCGGCCGAAGCGGCGGAGTTGCTGGGCTGCCGCATCGACAGCATCCCGATCGTCCCGGCCATGGAGGCGTTCGACAAGATGCTGACCCCGGCCTTCGCCGGCCGCGACCCGGACATCACGGAGGAGAACATCCAGGCCCGCGCGCGCGGTGTCACGCTGATGGCGCTGTCCAACAAGTTCGGCGCCATGGTGCTGTCCACCGGCAACAAGTCGGAGCTGTCGGTCGGCTATTCGACGCTGTACGGCGATATGTGCGGCGGCTACGCGATCCTCAAGGACGTGTACAAAATGACGGTCTACGCCCTGTGCCGCTGGCGCAATGAAAACCTGCCGCCGAACGCCAGGGGACCGGCCGGCCGCGTCGTGCCCGAGCGCATCCTGACCAAGGCGCCGACGGCGGAACTCAGGCCCGACCAGAAGGACCAGGACACGCTGCCGCCCTACGAGGTGCTGGACGATATCCTGGAGTGCCTCGTGGAACTGGACCTGAGCATCCCCGAGATCGTCGCCCGCGGCCATGCGGCGGAGACCGTGAACAAGGTCTGGCGCATGCTGCATCTGGCCGAATACAAGCGGCGGCAGGCGCCGCCGGGGGTTAAGATCACGCAGCGGATCTTCAACCGCGACCGGCGCTACCCGATCACCAACGGCTTCACCAGCGTGGCGTGACGGACAACGACGGCGAGCATTGACACCCGCATGAGCAACCAGCATCCTTCGGGCATGTCCAAGGCCCTGCGCGCATCCGACATCGCCAGCGTCATGACTCCGCCGGAAGCCCTGCGGACGCTGCCGGTTTTCCGGGCCGGCGACCTGTCGCCGGAGGTGCTGGTCGATCTCAGGCGCCGGGCGGACGCAGCGCGGCAGTACGCCGCCAACATCGACGCGTGGGCCGGCAAGGTGGAGTGGACCGCCGGCCAGATCGAGGCGGAGGCGGCCCCGGAATCGGTGCTCGCGCTGGAGCGCATGGCGATCACCCTGCTGTGGATGCAGCGGAGCGCCGAGCGCACCCTCATGCCCCTCCTGGAGCGTCACATCGGGCTGCGGGACGCCGTCACCGCATCGGCATCGCCGGCCGAGCAGACGGCGTGGCTGGGCTTCCTCGAGTCGTCCATCGCGTCTCTCCAACGGATCCTTGGCACGGCGCGGAGCGGCTGCCGGAAGGCGTTCACGGCGCTGCACAAGGCGGGGCCCCAACTCTACCCGCAGGGCATCGACAACCTGGATCCGGAGCGCCTGCGCGACGAACGCGCGATCCACGTCTATCAGGCCGTCGTAGAGCATGAGCTTGGCCTGCCCACCGAGCGGATGACCCAGGCGTTCGGCGACGATGTCTTCCGGGTGCTGGGAATCAAGGTGCCGCCGGGTGTCGAGAAACCGCATCGCGTCTACCGCGGCGGGCTGGACCGGGCGCATGCGCGCGTGCGGGAGACCGCGCCGGAGTTCGCGGGACGTGTCGGATTCGAATTCGTGCGGGGTGGCGATGCGACCTGAAGAGGCGGTTGCCGCGGCCGAGGCCCTGCTGGCGTCCGGCCCCGTGACGGAGGCGAAATGCCGCATGGCGGCGCACGCCTGCTACACCGCGGCCCTCCATCTGGCGGCCCCGTTCGCCGGGGTCGATGTCGGGCGGGATCCCGAGCGTGACCGGAAGGTCCGCGAGGCCATGCGGACGTCCCGTTTCACCGGGACGCCGCCGGCGCACATCCTCGTCCTGGCCAATTATTTCGAGGATCTGGCCCGGCTCCGGCTGCACGCCGACCATTGGCCCGGCCTGCCTTTCGGTCCGGACCACGCCGGTCAGGCGCTGGAGTGGATGCGCGCCGTTCTTTCCGTGATGCCGCGCTGAGATCCGGCGGCCTTCTTCCGAGATCCGGTTAAGGGCGGGGGGTAGCCGTCACGCCCCCCGCAACTGTTCATGGCGTTCCCGCCGCCGCCAATAACGCAGGCGCAAACGCGGCGCGATGAGCCAGGATATCGGCAGCGAGACCACGGTGCTGATTCCCACCACCCACGGCATGAGCGTCATCGCGAACTCGGAAAGCGGGGTCGCCAGAACGAGCACGACGCCAACGCCGAACAAGACGGCCTGGGTCATCATGAAGACGAGCGCTGCAATGGCTAAGCGAATGGCCACGATGATTCTCCATGTATGCGATATGAGGTGAACAGGGAGAGCCCGGCTCCGTTCCGTTGCCGCCCGCCCGCGCGTCACCTCGCCTCAGCCCCTCCCGTTGACGAGATCTCCCGTGACTCCTATCGTCGCGTTGGGCCGCGACCGCCCACCCGGTCGCACAGCATCGAAGGAAAATGTCGTATGAAGCCTTCCGTCCGGCCGAACGTTCCGAATTTCTCTTCCGGCCCTTGCGCAAAGCGTCCGGGCTGGTCGCTGGACGCGCTGAAGGACGCATGCCTCGGCCGCTCCCACCGCTCCAAGCCGGGCAAGGCCAAGCTGCAGCAGGTGATCGACCTGTCCAAGGAGATCCTGGGCATCCCTGCCGGCTACCGCCTGGGCATCGTGCCGGCCTCGGACACCGGTGCGGTGGAGATGGCGCTGTGGTCGCTGCTGGGTGAGCGCCCGGTGGACGTGCTGGTGTGGGAGAGCTTCGGCAAGGACTGGGGCACCGACATCGCCAAGCAGCTCAAGCTCGACGCCCGCATCCTGCAGGCCGGCTACGGCGAGATCCCCGACCTGAAGCAGGTCGACTGGGCGCGCGACGTCATCTTCACCTGGAACGGCACGACCTCGGGCGTGCGCGTGCCGAACGGCGACTGGATCGCCGACGATCGCCAGGGCCTCGCGATCTGCGACGCCACCTCGGCGGCGTTCGCCATGGACCTGCCGTGGGACAAGCTCGACGTGGTCACCTGGTCCTGGCAGAAGGTGCTGGGCGGCGAGGCGGCGCACGGCATGCTGGTGCTGAGCCCGCGCGCGGTCGAGCGGCTGGAGAGCCACAAGCCGGCGTGGCCGATGCCGAAGATCTTCCGTATGACCAAGGACGGCAAGATCAACGAGGGCATCTTCAAGGGCGACACCATCAACACGCCCTCCATGCTGGCGGTTGAGGACGCCATCGACGGCCTGGTCTGGGCGAAGTCCATCGGCGGGCTGACGGCGCTGGTCGAGCGCTCGGAAGGCAACCTGAAGCGCGTCGCCGACTGGCAGGCGGCATCCGGCAGCTGGTCGGCGTTCCTCGCCAAGGATCCGGCGATCCGCTCTTGCACCTCGATCTGCCTGACCATCGCCGACCCGGCGGTGACCGCGCTCGACGCGGCAGGGCAGGCGGATTTCGCCAAGAAGCTGGCCTCGCTGCTGGAGAAGGAGGGCGTGGCGTACGATATCGCTGCCTACCGCGACGCGCCGGCCGGCCTGCGCATCTGGGGCGGCGCCACCGTCGAGGGCGCAGACATCGAGGCGCTGCTGCCCTGGCTGGACTGGGCGTTCGCCACGGCGAAGGCCGAAATCACCGCGGCGGCTTAAGCGCCTTACTTCCCCTCCCGGCCTCCCCCCGCTCTCGGCGGCCATTGGCCGCCTGCCGCGTCAGCACAAGCGAAGCTTGTGCGAGAGCTGGGCGGGGG